>CAZRSL010000050.1:0-19899 GCA_964602785.1 uncultured Prevotella sp. | reverse complement strand
AGACATTGGCTACGACATCTATGCCGTCAATCTTGTAGTTCACCCGCTGGATATTAACTTTTCCCGGCTCGTTCTTCTCTATCGCGTTCTCATAAACGAGCCCCAACTTGTTAGGTGTGAGGGTCGGGCCCTCGTCGCCATAACTTTGTGCGTTGATGTTTGAAACCATGATTATTGCTCCTAATAACGTTAATATTGTCTTTTTCATAAAAAACTATAAACTAAAAATAATCAACTAATAACCAAACTCGTCTTTCGCATGTGAATGTAACAGTTTGCAGGGGCCGTGCCTTGTGCCGGCCCTAAAGCAATGTACCATCCTATTTTTAAAAAAGTTGTCGAACATTTTTTGTGGGCCGGCACAAGGCGCGACCCCTGCAATTGGGGTGAACCAGTTTGTGAAAGTTGAGTTACTAAACTTACAGATTGTGCTGCTTGAGCCAGTCGGCAACAAGGTCGGCAATCTGCTTGTTGTTCATCTCCTGGAACATGAAGTGGCTGTTGCCGTGGATGCCCTCGTCTGGCAGATATACCACCTTTGCGTCGCCACCATCCTTGTTATATTGTGTGGCGAAATCGCGGCACATCTTCAACACAGCCTGCCAAAAGCCTGTTGACTGAATGTCCTTGGGGCCATTCTCAATGTAGTCGCCGAAGAGAAAGAGGATTGGCACCTTCGCGTCGAGAAACTTCTTGTATTCCGCAGAGCCAATCTCAGGTGAGCCGCCCGGCTCAACGGCAACGATGGCAGCTATGTTGTCGGCGTCGGTCTGCCAGCCCACACGGCCGCCTTGCGAGTGGGTGATGTAAACGACTTTCTTGCCCATCATCTTCTGAGCGTCGGCAAGGACTGCGCTCAGAGCCTTTCCAAACAGTTTCTCATCGTAATTGCCCGTGTTCGGAGTCATCTGGCAGAAGAACTGCGTCTGCGCCTCGTCGCCAGCGGGGAATTGCGAACCCTCATAGCGTTGGGGAGCCACACGGCCGATGCGGAAGTGGGTGTACCAAGCCTGCTCGCCAACCTTGAACGTGCCATTGCTGAAGACATCACTCGGGTCGGTTACGATGTACTCTGTTGCCGCCGCAGCTCCACGCCGAGGCTGGTCGACAAGGAATACGGAGTAGCCTTTGCGGAGGAAGATGTCCGACCATCCCTCACGTCCGTCAGGAGTCGACTGCCACCCCGTCCTTGTCTGTCCGTAGCCATGGAGGAACACAACAGGAATGCCATTGCCCCCGACGGGAATCTGATAGAACGTGTTGGCGTGGTCAACATGCGTCGTCGTGCCCTTGCGCTCCTGGTCCATCCAGTTCCTTGTTGCGTCATACTCGCCAGGGAGTGGGGCTGTTACGCTTCCGCCAGAGGAGAAAACTCCCTGCTTCTTTATTTGTAACGGTTGGTCGCTTGTTTGGGCAAATCCCGACATTACACTGGCCATCAATGCGACGGCAAACGCAAAATACTTTTTATTCATGATACTCAGTTTTATTTCTGGTTGCAAAGGTAGGACCTTTATTTCATATAAGCCTTGCACAAAAGTCGGTCAATCAGAATGTTTTTTCTGAAATTTCATTTCACCTCTACACTTGAGCCTCCAAACACTTGGCTCATTGGCATCTTGTCGAGGGCGGCGTCGATGTCGGCCACCTCCTGCTTTGTCAGATGTATGTCGGCAGCGCCGATGTTCTCCTTCAGGCGGTAAATCTTGCGGGTGCCGGGGATTGGCACAATGTAGTCCTTCTTCGACATCATCCACGCAAGCGAGACCATAGCAGGAGTGGCGTGCTTCTTGTCGGCTATGTCCTCCACAAGAGCAATGAGTTGTCGGTTTTGCTCGAAGCTCTCCTTTTGGAACTGTGGCATGGAGGCGCGGAAGTCGGTCTTCTTGTCGAACGTGGAGTTGGCGTCATAGTTGCCCGTCAGCAAGCCGTTGGCCATTGGTGAGAAAGCCACGAAACCGATGCCGAGCTCCTCATGCACTGGGAACAGGCTCTCATGCCATCGTGCCATCATAGAGTAGCGGTTCTCTATCGCCGTTATCGGGCAGACCTTGTGGGCGCGGCGGATATAGTCCTCCGTAGCCTCGCTGACTCCCCAATGCAGTATTTTGCCCTCCTTGATAAGGTCGGCCATCACCGAAGCCACTTCCTCCGGCGACACTTTCGGGTCGATGCGGTGCTGATAATAAAGGTCGATGTGGTCGGTCTGCAAGCGACGGAGCGAGCCCTCCACCGACTTGCGTATTGTCTCAGGACTTGCGTCGGGAACGAGCGGATGTGTCGCGCCTTCAACGCTCATGTCGAAAGATATACCGAACTTCGTGGCGATAACCACCTTGTTGCGGTAGGGCTTCAATATCTCGCCTACAAGTTTCTCATTGTGATGCGGGTCTATGTCGTTGCCGTAAACTTCGGCGGTGTCGAAGAACGTAACCCCGAAGTCGACCGCGCTTGCCAGCAAGTCGTGAGCGTCCTCTAAGCTTGATGCCGCACCGTAAGCATGGCTCAGTCCCATGCAACCCAGTCCCACTGCGGAAACCTTCAGTCCGCCATTGTCCTTTCCTAATATTCTGTATTCCATAATAGTTTATAGTTTATAGTTTTTCAGTTTATAGTTTATAGTTTATAGTTTATAGTTTTTTTCAGTACACTCTATTCTATTTGCAGATGCAAAGTTAATGGTATTAATTGGGTTAGCCTTTATAATTATTTCCGCTCATCAGTACTTTTTTACGGGAAACATGACGACCGAAATGTCAAATAGGCATTATGGTGGGGTCATAAAGGCATTTCTATGAGGTTGAAACAGTATTGTTGCGGGGCAGAAACTATGAGATTGATGTTGTAATCTTATAGAAAAAGGTCTTTTGCTACGCAGAGGATGATTAAAAGCTAAGCAGCGAAAGACCCTTTGTTAGCCAGCAAAATCAAACGAGGATTTTTCACTTGTCTATCAACGCCTCGCTTGCGGCATTGTAGCGGTCGCCGGAGAGCTGGATGGACTTCAGGTGCTCGTCAATGGACTTCAACTCTTCAGGAGTGAAAGTTATGTCCACACTGCCGATGTTCTCCTTGATGCGTTTCAGTTTGCGCATACCGGGGATTGGCACTATCCAAGGCTTTTGGGCGAGAATCCACGCGAGGGCAACTTGCGCTGGCGTGGCGTTCTTTGCCTTGGCAACTTCACCGACATAATCTGCAAGACGGAGGTTTTTCGAGAGGTTCTCGCTGTTGAAGCGTGGAACGGTACTGCGGAAGTCATCCTTGGCGAATTTCTCGTCTTTCTTCACTGCTCCCGTGAGGATTCCCTTGCCAAGCGGCGAGAAAGGCACGAAGCCGATGCCAAGTTCCTCAAGCGTATCAAGGAGTCCGTTGGCCTCAGGCTCACGCCAGAACATTGAATACTCGCTCTCCACGGCGGTAACGGGACAGACTTTGTGGGCACGGCGGATAGTCTCAGGAGAAGCCTCGGAAAGTCCGTAGTGCAATATCTTTCCCTCCTTGATAAGGTCGGCAAGTGTTCCGGCAACGTCCTCAATAGGTACTCGTGGATCTACACGGTGCTGATAGTAGAGGTCTATGTGGTCGGTGCGCAGACGCCTCAGCGAGCCTTCCACTGCCTCGCGGATGTGTTCCGGCTTGCTGTTAAGCACGGAGTCGTCCATCTGCTTGCCAACGCTGGTAAAGTTGGTGTCAGAGACGTTGAACCCGAACTTCGTGGCGATGACGACCTTGTCACGATAAGGCTGCAACGCCTCACCGACAAGTCTCTCGTTCTCGAACTTGCCATAAATCTCGGCTGTGTCGAAGAACGTTATTCCCTCGTCGATAGCCTGATGAATGGTGTTTATACTCTCTTCCTTTGACGGAAACGGTGGATATGCCTGGCTGAATCCCATGCAGCCCATTCCGATGGCGGAAACACGTAGTCCGCTCTTTCCTAATTCTCTGTATTGCATAATCGTGTCAGTTTTAATATATTTCTTTATCAGGTGCAAAGTTAATGTGTTTTACGCTAATGACTTTTACGAAAAATACTGCTTGTAAGCACATTTTTACGGATTATGAAAATGGCGGTTAACTATTCCGAAAAAATAGCATTCAGATGCGAATTTTGTGTAAAAGGCACATCGCTAATTCAGAGTAACTTTGCAGCTGAAAACAAATAGATACGATTATGAGAAGAACATTATTAACAATGTGTATGTCAGCTATATCTGCACTGTGCCTTGCCGCTTGCTCCGACAGCAACGACGTTGCCACCACTGACAATGGCAGCGGCAACAGTGGCGACACAACATCAATGACGAGCCGTATAGAGACAACGACTGCTGTGCTGGCAGAGTACTTCAACGTGGCTACACAGCAGGGAACGGTGGAGGTGGTGAACTATGAGTCTCACGACTACACCCAGGAGAGCCGCCCCACCACCAACAAGCCCGCCTACGTCTATCTGCCCTACGGTTACGACGCAAGCAAGAAGTACGACATTATATATCTGATGCACGGCTGGACGGGCACGGCACAGGAATACTTCGGCATGGCAGACCGCCAGCAGATGAAGAATCTCTTCGACAATATGATTCAAAACGGACTTGTACGTCCGTTCATCGCCGTGTCGCCCACATGGGACAAAGACAACGAGGCGAAAGGATGGGGAGAGTCGACCGACGAGGTGGCGGTATTCTATAATGAATATGAGAACGACCTGATTCCCGCTGTTGAGAGTCGGTATTCCACTTACGCCGAGACCACCGACCATGCTGGCATCGTTGCATCGCGCGACCACCGTGCCTTCGGCGGTTTCTCTCTTGGAGCTATAACGACGTGGTATATATTTGAGCACTGCTTCGACCTGCAAAAGTATTTCCTGCCGATGAGTGGCGACAACTGGCATGTGGCAATGTTCGGCGGTGCCACCTACCCTGCGGAGACGGCGGCATTCCTCGCGACAGTTGTCGATGACTCACAATATAAGAATGACTTCCATGTGTGGCATGCGGTAGGCACAGCCGACGTGCGCTACGACCAGACCCACAACCAGGGCATGGCAATGATGCAGCTACCGGAGTTCGGACCGTCAACCTATTCCTATCATGAGCGAACTAATGGACAACATGACTTTAATTCTGTGTGGGAGTTTGTCTATAACGCCCTGCCAACATTCTTTCCAACAAACAATTCAGATATGACAGACAACTATTATACACGTACAAGCCTGATCTCCGACGTAATGAACGATCCCGTGTTCGGTGATTATGGCAGACTGATATTCCCCGTCGACGATGGCTACTGGAGCGGCACGACACTTGAGGACTTGCAACTTGTTTGGTACAACTATATCGACCCCGACAAGACGGTGGAGATAGTGAACTACATGCACAGTCATGCAAAGAATGGCGAGACAATATTCTACAACATCTATTCCGACGCCGAGAAAGCACAAAACCCAGAACTGAGAAACACGGGGTTGTTCTTCTTCCGTGCAGTCTCCCCCTCCTTAGGAGGGGGGCAGGGGGAGGCTTACCCCTTCGCAATCTGCAATGCCGGTGGCGGCTTCGCCTACGTTGGGGCGATGCACGACAGTTTTCCGCATGCTTTGGAGCTGTCGAAGAAAGGCTACAACGCCTTCGCGCTCATCTACCGTCCTGACGCTCCCTACGACGACCTTGCCCGTGCCATCGAGTTCATCCACGACAACGCCTCAGCCCTTGGCGTGAGTGCTGAGGGCTATTCCCTTTGGGGCGGCAGTGCTGGAGCACGTATGGCTGCCACACTTGGCAACCTGAACTATCTTAGGCAGCTGACTGGTCGCACCGACATTCCACAAGCCTCTGCTGTAATCATGCAGTACACTGGTTACACTGCCGTAAGCCAATACGACGCGCCCACATACGCTTGCGTAGGCACAAGCGACGGCATAGCCTCATGGCGCACCATGCAGAGCCGACTGCAAAGCCTCTCCGACCTCGGTATACCGACTGAGTTTCATGCCTACGAGGGACTTCCCCACGGTTTCGGACTCGGCACAGGAACAGTCGCGGAAGGCTGGATTGACGATGCCGTCAACTTTTGGCAGAGACAGTTACAAACTACTGGAATAGTTAATGCAAAGGCAGATCATAAATCTAAATCCTCAAAACTCAAATTCCAAACCATCTATGGGATTGATGGCTCTCGCCGCGATTCCATTCGCCGTGGTATCAATATAGTAAACGGTAGAAAGATAATAATAAAGTAAAAAAGTGCAGATAGAGGCGTATTTTGTGAAAAAGACATTTGCAAACAATGTCATAACTTTGCAACTGTAATTAATAATCAAATACATACTATAATGAACGAAGAAATCAAAAGACCCATTAGCGATGACATCCTGCCGGAGCCGACACGCACTGAACCGCTGAAGCTCATAGAGCCAGAACTGCCTGTAGAGAACGTGGACCGCACACCAGTGGTCTTTGAGAATCAGGACTCTAAGCTGAAACTGTCGGGCATCTTGTTCCAACCCCGTAATCGCAAAGCTGGCGGCAAACTCAAGGCGCTAATCATCGCCGGCCCTATGTACAGCACCAAGGAGCTTCCACAGAGCAACTACGCCATGATGCTTGCCAACGACGGCTTTGCGACACTCGTCTACGACAACAGCTACATTGGTTCAAGCGAGGGACATCCGCGCGGACTTGAAAACCCCGATGTTAAGGCAAGCGATTTGAAGAGCGCGGTAAGCTATCTGCGCACTCTCGACTTCATCGACAAGGACAACATCGCGGCAGTCGGAATATGTGGCAGCGGCAGCTATATTCCATACGGCGCAAAGGACGACCCACGGGTGAAGGCTGTGGTGAGCATCGTGCCGTTCACCATCATGGACAGGATTATACAGACTCCCGACAGCGAGCTGCTGAAGGACAAGGAAGTGTATGAGCGGACAGGGGTTGCCAAGCGCGTCAACCTGACCGCTGGCTCTCCTGGTGAGGCTTACTATCTGAACGCACAGCGTGGAGCCACACCAAACTATGTGAACGCAGTTTCCTGGAGCGCATTGTCATGGAAGAAGTTTCACCCGACACAGTGGATCAGCGAACTCAAGCAGCCTTACCTTGTTATCGTTGGCGAGAACGCTTTTTCAAAGAACGGTGGACTGCTGATGTACTTCAATTCTACATCAAAGGATAAGGAACTCCACATCACCAAGGAAGCCACCCACTTCGAGATGTACGACGGCGAGAAGTATGTCAAGGAGAACGTTAGCGTGATTGAGGGATTCTTGAGGAAATATCTGTAAAGTCTATGGATGTTCAAAACAGCAATGCCCTGTTGCTCAACGAGGAAGGAGTGAAACGACTTGTTCCACAGCGTTTCGACGGATGCCGATGCCACAGGGCCTACCCTGACCAGTTGCACACGTTCGTCGGGGACTGTAGCTCGGCGACACAGGTCGTCGCACTCGTTCCCAATGGCGACGTGGAGTTTCAGTCAAACACCATCAACGGAGACAATTTGATAGCCGTAATAGGGGAGGAGGTGAGCGCCGATTATTTGGAATTTCTGGAGGACTTGCAAATCAGTTATATCTTCGCCGGACGCAACGGGAATGATGAGAATGTGATGAAAGTGCAGTTGAGTCATGACTTCGGAATAGAGAACTTGATTGACTACAACAAGGGGAAGGCCGCATAAGGTGGAAGAAATAGGGATGACAAGGGGCGCGACCACGCATTGGCTGCACCCCCTTTTGCCATCATTGTCTGAAAGCAGATGGCGCGGCTCCAAGGTTCTTCTGCACAAAACGGCTGAAATATGCTGGCGACGAGAACTCGAACATGTCGGCTATCTGCGTGAACGTCATCTCGCGCTCGCGCAGCAGCTTGCGTATGTGGATTGTGGCGAAGCGGTTGATCCAATAGTTGGCCGCCTTGCCGCTCACGCTCTTGCACACTTCAGAGAGGTATTTTGACGTGACGAACAACTTGTCGGCATACCACGTCACCTCACGGTGCTTGATGTAGTTGCCGTCGTTGAGCAAAGCCATGAAGCGGCTTATTATAGAGGCGTTCTGCTCCGACACTGGTTCCTTGTCGTCATCAAGCTCCGACGCGCGAAAGTCGAAATAGTCGAGAAACAGTGCCTGAGTGCAGCAGTACATAATGTCCTCCTGGAAGCGGTGGTCGTCCTGGTTGTAGCGGTATTCCATATATCGGAAGTCCATGTTCAGTCTCTCGAACTGCTCGCCGTTAAGGTGCATCACAGGGTTCTCGAACAATGACAGAGTGCCACGAATGCCATAGTTGTTCTTGGGTGAGCAGTATTCCAGATAAGGCATGGTAACGTAGATGCACCTTGCCGTGAAGTCGCTTGATGGCTTCATGTTTTCAAGCAGCCTTGGCACCGCCACAATCATGCCGCATTGCTTCTCAAGAGTGAATGGCCTGCCGTCGAAGAGGAAGTCCATTTCCCCCTGATAGCACAGTATGTGCGCCACCATCTCGTCTGTTTCTTCGGCGCCAAGGCGGTGCAAGTCGTGGTCGATTATCATGCATGTCTTGTCGAACCCCATAGTATTCTCTTTTATATAATTTATGATCTACTTCTTCCAAGCCGAAATCACCTGACCGATATACATGGAGTGGATGCCTGGAGGAAAGTTGCTGTACAACCTCTTTGGCCTGTCGTTGCGGAAACCTTTTGGGTCGAAAGGAGCACCATACATTATCTCACACTCATACACCTCAGTCGCCTCAGTGTAGTAAGGAGTGCCATTGGCTGTGTAGGCGACATGCAAGCCCAGAGCCTTGGCCTTGTCGCCGTCGCGACCGCTGTGTCTGCCCATGTAGTCAAGCACTTCGTCGTTAATCTTCATCACAGTGAAATACTTTGCTTTCTCCAAATACTTGCGCGTGTGGCGTTTCTCAGCCACATAAACCGTTATGCACGGCTCATAGCTCCACACGTTGCCCGTCGCGCCCCAACCGATGGTCATGGCGTTGCTGCCCTCCTTGTCGCCTGAAAGCAGAAGCAGCGGAGTGGCAAAGAATGTAAACGGATTGTCCTTGAACTCCGTCTTGACATCCATCTGCTTGAAACCATTTTCTGTCTGAGCGTTGACGGACAATGACACAGCCAACATCAAAAATAAAATCAATCTATTCATATCGTTTCTCCTTTCTTATCATTCTATTATTGTCGCCACAATCCGTCTGCCGCCTCCATCATTGCGGAACTCGCAAAGGTAGATGCCTTGCCAAGTACCAAGGTTAAGCCGAGCGTTGCTTATGGGAATGTTTATGCTCACACCAGTTATGATGCTTTTCGCATGACTTGGCAAATCGTCAGACCCTTCCAAAGTATGAGTATAGTACGGCTCATTCTCAGGGATCAGCCTGTCATAAATGCTTTCCATGTCAACGCGCACCGATGGATCCCAATTCTCACAGATGCTCAACGCGCAACTTGTGTGCTTTATGAACAGGTTGAGCAACCCCGTCTTTGGCAAAGTTGGCAGATGCCGCATCACCTCGTCGGTTATCAGATGGAAGCCGCGCCGTTGCGGTTTCAATGAAAACTCTACTTGCTGAACCATCTATTCTATATTGTAGCTTAAATTACCTTGCAAGGGTAATGTTTCCTGATGCGTCCATCAAATATATTCTCAGTTGAGTAACGGAATCAGCGGGCGCAGCTTTTCCACTATCCGATCCACGCCACCCACGACGTTGCTCTCTATGTTCAGCGGCATCACCGGGTCGTGGAGAGAGAGGCGGAGCAGCAGCCAGCCATCCTCGTCGGTGTTGCCACACGCCACGCGCACACCCTCATAGTTTGGCTCCACAATCTTCCAACCACTCACGGCGGTTGCCTGGCGGCGGAAACTGTCGAGCAGACGCTGCCCGTAGGCTTTGAAGTCGGGCTCCTTTATCTTCATCCTGATTTCGCGGCTTTCTTTCGGCTGTCTCAGTGTGGCTATCAAGCTTTGCAACTGCTTGCCCTCGGCCTGCAGTTTTGCGGCGGCTATTATTAGTTTGGCCGCGAGATAGGCTCCGTCGTCGAGGAAATAGTTTTCGCGCAGCGCGGCATGGCCCGACGTCTCGATGGCAAGCCAGCATTCATGCCCCTCGTTGTTGAGCCTTATGCCCTCGTTGATCACGTTGCGGTAGCCCCGTTTGAAGCGATGGTGCACCCCGCCAAGGCTCTTTATGAATTCGGCGAGACCGTCCGACGTTACCGAGTCTGTAACCACGGTGCTGCCTGGATGTTCCCGGAGAATTATTGCCGATATAAGGGCGATGAGCGAGTTGCGGTTGATGGGGTTGCCGGCGTGGTCGACAATGGCCGAGCGGTCGACGTCGGTGTCGAATATCACACCCAAATCAGCCTTGCTCTGAACCACCGCCTTGCATATAGAGGCCATGGCCTCCTTGTTCTCAGGGTTGGGAATGTGGTTGGGGAAGTGGCCGTCGGGCTCAAGAAACTGGCTGCCAGTGGTGTCGGCTCCAAGCCGCTGCAGCAATCGGGCGAAGAAGCCGCCCCCGCCATTGCCCGCATCGACGATGATGTGCATGCCTCTGAGCGGTTGGCTCTCCACGGTGGAGCCCACGCCCTTGGCAATGTAGTTGGCCAGATGGGCGGAATAGCGTGCCATATAGTCGCGCACCACAACTTTGCCCTTTTCGCTCGAAGTCTGGTATTTGCCCTGCTCCGCCATCAGCAGCAAGTCGCTGATGTCGCCTTTGTCGAAACCACCTTTTGAAGTGAAGAATTTTAGCCCATTGCGGTTCCATGGCAGGTGGCTGGCGGTTACCATCACCGAGGCTGTGGCCGTCAGCTCGCTGTCGACCGTTGTCATAAACATGGCGGGGGTTGAGGCCAATCCGCAATCTTGCACATTGGCTCCAGCATCTACAGCACCGCTGATGAAAGCCCTCTTCAGGTCGGGTCCCGAAAGCCGCGAGTCGGTGCCGATGGCAATAGTTGGTCGCTGGCCAAGTCCTTTGCGCCTGACCCACTCAACAAAGGCCATGGCTATGCCCCTGACAACATCGTCGGTCAGATTGACGTGCTCGCCCTCAACACCCTCGAGGGCCACACCGCGAATGTCCGACCCGTTTTGCAATTGTTTCCAATCCATATTGAAAGTAATTATATGATTAATCATCATTCTCTGCGGATTCAAGCGAAAACGAAGGGCAACGAATCATCACGATCCACTGCCCTTACACCTTAAATCCTAATACCTATAAGCCTATCTGGTGCCTAACTGGTGACACCAAGGCAAATTTAGGCATAAATCGTCAACGTTTTGTAATGATATGAGAAAATATAAGTTTTTATAAGTTTTTTTATCATTATCTATGCGATTTTTCACCCCTTATAACCATTTTCCTCGGTAAGATAGAATATTTTATCGCCTTTTATGGCCTCAAAGTAGGGATATTCATCTCGCAGCGATATGTCGTCGTATTCGAAAGGAGCTACCACGGTGCCCTTACCATCGGGGTAGACAAGGCCCAGCTTGCCGTTCTTTTGCGCTATGACGGGCATCGTCTTCAGGTCGTCGACGTATATGTAGCATGTGCGCAGAAACTCGTATTCAGTGGGCAGCAGCACGCGGCCATGCGAGTCGGTCATGCCGAATTTGCCGTCTTTTTCCACTATCTTGTGCAGCCGGATGTATTTGTCGCGTATGCGGTTGAGGTAGAACGCCAACTTGCGCTTGTCCTGCGCCATCTGCTTGAAGTAGGTGAATGTGTCGCAGTAGTTGGCCACAGCCCTCGTGAGCACCATTCTGAGGTCGAGGCCGTCGAGGGCGTGCCTGTTGAGGTCGATGTAGCGTGCGATGGCCACTTCGCGTTGCTCCACAGTGAGCCCTTTCAGCCTTTGCTCAAAGCGCAGCATGCCCTCCTTGGTGCCTTTCATGGCCTTGATGTAGCGGTGCATCTGCCGTCCCATCTCCATACTGACAAACTTGTCTATCTCCGCGCGCTCTATCGGGTCGGAGTAGCGGTCATTGAAGTTTTGCTCCGTAATCTTCTGGTTCATAGTTGTCCTTCGGTTTTATAGCTTCAACTTTGTAGTAACGATTACAAAATTAAGCAGAAATAACGACACCACAAAAAAAACGGGACTGTTTTTCCGCAAATATTGAAATAATTGGTAACTTTGCATCAGTATGGAGATGAAATCGATTATACTGAAGGTAGAAAATTTCGTAAAGGAGTGGACGCTGCTGTGCTCACTGATAGTTGGGTCGGTGGTATACTTGCTTTTTTCCGAGATTGCCGTGCTGCAGCCAATAGGCGACTTCGCCGGGCCCAAGCTGGTGGGATTGATGCCTTACATCATCTTCTTCATCCTCTATGTTACATTCTGTAAGATACAAGTCCACAACCTCAGGCCGCGCACGTGGCACTTCATACTGCAAGCCATACGCATAGCCTTGTCAGGCTTTGTGGTGTTGCTCATAAGCGTAACCGTCAACCCCGAGGCCAAGCTGATACTTGAGGGCATATTCATCTGCGTGATATGCCCCACAGCGGCAGCGGCCCCTGTGGTGGTGGACAAGCTTGGGGGCAACATAGAGTCGCTCACAGTGTATATACTCATAGCCAACTGTGTTACGTCTATCATCATACCCTTGTTCTTTCCGATGGTTGAGAAGGGGGTCGACATCAGTTTCTTGATGGCATTCCTCATGGTGTTGCGGCGGGTGCTCACGGTGCTCATTCTGCCCCTCTGCCTCGCCTTGCTCACGCGGAAGCTGCTGCCACGCTTCGCCCAGTTCATCCGCTCGCAGCGCAACCTGGCTTTCTATCTGTGGAGCTTCAACCTGAGCATCATCATGGGACTGACGATGAAGACGTTGCTTCATGCTCCAGTGAGCGGATGGGTGCTGTTTCTGATGATTGTAATACCACTCGGACTCACCATTTTGCAGTTCAGCATTGGCAAGGCTGTGGGCAAGCATTGGGGCGACAGCATTGGCGCTGGCCAAGCCTTGGGGCAAAAAAACAACGTGGTGGGAATATGGCTTTGCATCACCTTTCTCAACCCGTTGGCCGCACTCTCGCCCTGCGCCTACGTGGTGTGGCAGAACTTGGTCAACGCCGTGCAACTGTGGTATAAAGAAAAGTATGGCTACCTGAAATGGTGAGCCAAAGACTACCCAAATATATGAGAAACATAACCATTGCCATCCTGCTGACGCTCACTCTTAGCGCACACGCCCAAAACACCTGCGAGGGCCACTACACTCGTCCCGTCAGCCAGCTGATGGCCGATGTGGAGCAGAGGTTCGGAGTGAGGTTCAAATACAACGTCGACACCACGGGTGTCAGCCTCAGCTATGCCGACTTCCGTGTCCGCCCTTATTCCGTCGAGGCCACGCTCGACAATATATGCAAGCCGCTTGGCTGGAACTGGTGGAAGCAAACGGGCGACACCTACAAGATAAAACCCTACGAATATGCCCGCCGCCACACCGACGAGGGTGAGCAGATGCTCCGCTACCTCAGCTCGCTCTACAGCGACAGCGTCCAGTTTGCGGCACGCCGCGATTCGGTTCGTATTGATGTGCGCCAGCTTCTCGGCATCGACCAGAAGCTCGATTCGCTTGTCCATGGGAAGCCCATTGTGGAAAAAGAAAGGCGATACGATGGCTACAGCGTTAGGAATATTTGCATCGAGACACTTCCTGGCGAGCATGTGTTCGGCTCAATCTACCTGCCCAATCCCGACAAAGCCACACGCCAGCGGTGGAAAGCCAAGAAATATGCACTAATAATTTGCCCCAACGGCCACTTCTACGATGGACGCTACCGCAAAGACCAGCAACAGCGCATGGCCACTCTGGCCAGGATGGGAGCCGTCTGTGTCAGCTACGATCTCTACGGATGGGGCGAGAGCGAGCACGAGGTGGGAGCTGATGCCCACCGCACAAGCCGCGCACAGGTGATGCAAGCCCTCAACGGACTTGTGCTGCTCGACTATATGCTGCGCCAGCCCTACATCGACACCACCAGGGTGGCGGCGTGCGGAGGCAGCGGTGGCGGCACGCAGACGGTGCTGCTCAGCATACTCGACAACCGCTTCACCGCCATTGCGCCCGTGGTCAGCTTGGCCAGCCATTTCGACGGCGGATGCCCCTGCGAGAGCGGAATGCCCATACAGCTCGCTGGCGGCGGCACGTGCAACGCCGAGCTGGCAGCGTTTTTCGCGCCAAGGCCGATGCTCGTGGTGAGCGACGGGGGCGACTGGACTGCCTCGGTGCCCACTTTGGAGCTGCCCTTCCTCAAAAGGTGCTACAGCTTCTATGGCAAGGAGCAGAATGTGGAGAACGTACACCTCCCCAACGAGCGGCACGACTTCGGCCCCAACAAGCGGCGGGCAGTCTACGACTTCTTCGCCCGCACGTTCGGCCTCGACCGCTCTATGCTCGACGAAAGCAAGGCCACGATAGAGAATCAGAGCATGATGAAGAGCTTGTATAAATAAGAAACCACAATACTTCGCAATGGAGGAAAAGAAACTCGACCTCGAATACTTGAAGCTGCTCTCCAACAACTTCCCCACTGTGGCCCAAGCTGCCACTGAGATAATCAACCTGCAAGCCATACTCAACCTGCCCAAGGGCACTGAGCATTTTCTGGCCGATTTGCACGGCGAATACCAAGCGTTCCGCCACGTGCTGAAAAACGCGTCGGGCAACATAAAGCGCAAGGTCAACGAGCTGTTCGGCACAACGCTCCGTGAGCAGGAGAAACGAGAGTTGTGCACCTTGATCTACTATCCCGAGCAGAAGCTGGAACTGGTGAAGGCAACCGACAGCGACATCGACGACTGGTATCGCATAACCATCCATCAGCTCGTGGAGGTTTGCCGTGATGTGTCGAGCAAATACACGCGCTCGAAAGTGCGCAAGTCGTTGCCGGAAGATTTCAGCTACATCATACAAGAGCTTCTCCACGAACGCACCGACGACAAGGACAAGACGCAATATGTCAGCGCCATAATCGACACCATAATCAACATAGGTCGTGCCGACGCGTTCATCGTGGCTATATGCAATGTGATACAGCGGTTGGCCATCGACCAGCTCCACGTGCTCGGCGACATCTACGACCGTGGCCCCGGCGCCCACATCATAATGGACACCCTCGAGAACTACCACTCGTGGGACATACAGTGGGGCAACCACGACGTGCTGTGGATGGGGGCATTGGCCGGCAACCCTGTCTGCGTGTGCAACGTGATACGCATCGCCCTGCGCTACAACAATATGGAGACGATAGAGGAGGGCTATGGCATCAACCTCGTGCCTTTGGCCACACTCGCCCTCAGTGCCTACAAGGACGACCCCTGCGAGGAGTTCCGACCCAAGTGCGACCCCGACACCATCACTCCGAAACAGCTCAACCTGACAGCCAAGATGCACAAGGCCATCAGCGTGATACAGTTCAAGGCTGAGGCCGCCCTCATCGACCGCCACCCCAACTGGCTGATGGACGACCGCAAACTGCTGGAATCCATCGACTTCGAGCGAAAGACATGCAAGATTGGCGGCAAGGAATATCCGATGACCTCATGCCTTTTTCCCACCATCGACCCAACAGACCCGAACCGCCTGAGCGACGAGGAGCATACGGTAATTGACAAGCTTTGCCGCAGCTTCATGCAGAGCCAGGGACTGCACCGCCACATACGCACCATGCTTCGCCACGGCTGCATGTACGCCGTATGCAACGGCAACCTGCTCTTCCACGCGTCGGTGCCGCTGGAGGCCGACGGCTCGCTCAAGGAGGTGGAGACATGGCCCGGCCAACACTACAAGGGTCTCGAGCTGATGCACAACATCGGCATGATGATAAGGGCGGCGTTCCAGCGCGACACTCAGCCCGATGAGCGGCAGTATGCCATCGACTTCTTCATGTACCTCTGGTGCGGCCCCGACAGCCCACTCTTCGACAAGAGCAAGATGGCCACGTTCGAGCGTTACTTCATCAGCGACAAGAGCACCCATGAGGAGCTGAAAGGCCACTACTTCACGCTGCGCGACAATCCGGAGGTGGTGGACAGAATACTTGACGCCTTCGGAGTTGTGGGGCAGAACCGCCACATCATCAATGGCCATGTGCCAGTTCGCGCCAAGCGGGGCGAGAACCCCATAAAAGCCGGTGGCAAGCTGATGGTAATCGACGGCGGCTTCTCGTCGGCCTACCACGATGAGACTGGCATCGCTGGCTACACCCTCGTATACCACAGCCGTGGTTTCCAACTGGTGCAACACGAGCCATTCACCAGCGCTGAGGACGCCATACGCACGGGGGCCGACATAAAGAGCACCACGCAGATAGTGGAGATGAGCCAAAAGCGGATGCTTGTGGCCGACACCGACATAGGCCAGGAGCTGAAGCGGCAGATAGCCAACTTGAAGCAATTGCTCCACGCCTACCGTCACGGCCAGTTGCAAGAGCGCATAAAGTGAAGGGCAACTTCTTAAAAACAAGTCATGGCAGTCTCACGATGAGGCTGCCTTTCTTTATCAAAAAAAAGTTTTAACTACAATTCAAGGAAAACTCCCCTTGCTGGAGCCACGGCTCCTGCAAGGGGAGAAATCAATGCTGCACCATAGAAAATGCAGACTAATAATCTTTGGATATGAGGATTATAGCTTACTCTTCAACCTCGGTCTCATCGGGGCGCATGTTGGTGTAGACGTTCTGCACGTCGTCGAAGTCCTCAAGCCGCTCCACCATCTTGTCGATGGTCTCGCGCTGCTCGTGCGTTACGTCCTTCAGGTCGTTGGGTATGCGTGTGAACTCTGCGCTTGTTATCTCATAGCCGTTGTCCTCAAGATATTTCTGTATGTCGCCGAAGCTCTTTGGGTCGCCATAGATGGTTATTTCGCCCGTCTCCTCGTCGGTGTCGAACTCGTCGTCCACGCCGTAGTCGATCAAGTCGAGTATCAGCTCGTCCATGTCGGTGCCCTCTTTCGGCTTGAACGTGAACACGCACTTGTGGTCGAAAAGGAAGCTGAGCGAACCCTGTGTGCCCAGGTTGCCGTTGAACTTGTTGAACACCGAGCGCACGTCGGCCACGGTGCGGGTGGTGTTGTCGGTCAGCGTGTCGACAAACACTGCTATGCCATGCGGTCCATACCCCTCGTAGGTAACCTCCTTGTAGTCGCTCTGGTCCTTGCCCTGGGCGTTCTTGATGGCGCGGGTGATGTTGTCCTTCGGCATGTTCTCGCGCTTGCAGGTGGCTATAATGGCGCGCAGACGCGGATTGTTTTCCGGCTCTGGGCCGCCGGCTTTCACTGCTATTGCTATCTCCTTGCCCAGTTTTGTGAATGTGCGGGCCATGTGCCCCCACCTTTTAAGCTTTGTAGCTTTGCGATATTCAAATGCTCTTCCCATTGGAATAAAAATATGTTGTTTTTGTGGTTTTGCTTTATGGTCGGTTCTATAAATTATGTCGAGCTGGATTTTGAGATTGTGCGAGTATATTTTTGCAAGTGAACGAGGGAGTGTAGCGGGCTACACGACCGAGTGAACTTACAAAAAGATGCCGCATAAACCAAAATACAGCCGAATTATTAGAATGACCTTTCATATTTATTTTTTATTTCAGAATTAATAGAACCGACCTTATCTCAGCTCGGCGTGCAACTGTGTGGTCAGCTGGTGGATGAGCTTCTTCATTATGGCGTCGATGGCCTTGTCGTTGAGCGTCTTCTCCTCGTCTTGCAGTATGAAGTTGACGGCGTAGCTCTTCTTCCCAGCGGGCAGGTTCTTGCCCTGGTAGACGTCGAACAGCTCCACTTGCTTCAGCAGCTTCTTCTCGGTCTTGCGGGCTATTTGCTCTATCTGGGCGAACTCCACGCTGTCGTCGACGAGCAGGGCGAGGTCGCGGCTGACTGCCGGGTATTTCGACACTGGATGGTATAGAGTCTCATTCTTGCGAACGGCTTTGGTCAGCTGCGTCCAGTTGAGGTCGGCGTAGTAGACGGGCTGCTCTATGTCGAAGGGCTTCAGCGTCTTGCGGCTCAGTGTGCCAAGCTCCACGAGCGTCTTGCCGTTGCGGGCCTTGATGGTCATGCCTTGCTCGAATATGTTGTTGTCGCTGGGCTGCTCCACGGTGGCCGCACGCTGCAGGCCGAGACGCGTCAGCACGTTGTAGACGTAGGCTTTCAGCTCAAACACTGAGCTGTCCTGGTCTGGATGAATCCACGAGCCCTCAATGCGCTTGCCCGTCAGCCACAGGCCGAGGTGCTCCTCCTGTGAGTAGGCTTTGATGGGGCTTTCGGCTGTGTGCTTCGAGGCATCGTAGGTGTAGGTGTTGCCAAACTCGTAGAAGCGCAGGTTGTGGGCTTTGCGGTTGATGTTGCGCTGTATGCTCTCCAGTCCGCCGAACAGCAGTGTCTGGCGCATGCAGCCGAGGTCGGCGCTGAGCGGGTTCATCACCTTTACGGTCTTCTCCCACGGGTAGGCGTTCAGCTCGTCCTTGTCGTAGTAGGCCACGCGCGTGAGCGAGTTGTTTAGTATCTCGTTGAATCCGCTGCCCGTCAGCTGCTCACCGATTATGTTCTCCTGGCGGTAGCGTTTGTCCTCCTCGCCCTCTATGACGAGCGACGACTTCAGCTGCGTCGGTATCTCCACGTTGTTGTAGCCGTAGATGCGCAGTATGTCCTCCACAACGTCGCATGGCCTCTGCACGTCCACGCGGTAGGCCGGCACCACGAGGTCGAGGCCCTGCTCGTCCTCCTTCACTATCTTCATCTCCAGCGCTCCGGCTATCAGCTTGATCATGTCCTTGCCAAGCTGCTTGCCTATCAGCCTGTCGCAATACTCATAGTTCAACCTTACGGGGAAATCGGGCATTGGGGTGGGGTAGACGTCGTTTATCTCCATCGACACTTTGGCACCCGCCAGCTCGTGGCAGAGTATTGCGGCCTGCTTCAGGGCGTAGACGATGCCGTTGGGGTCGATGCCACGCTCGAAGCGGAAGCTGGCATCGGTGGAGAGGCCGTGGCGGCGGGCCGACTTGCGAATCCACGTCGGGTGGAAGTATGCGCTCTCAAGCACCACGTTTTTTGTTGTCTCGTAGGTGCCGGAGCCTTTGCCGCCAAACACGCCGGCTATGCACATGGGCTCCTCCTCGTTGCATATCGCCAGGTCGTGCTCGCCGAGGATGTGCTCCACGCCGTCGAGGGTGATGAACTTCTTGCCCTCGTTCTCGTCCTTCACTATTATGTGGTGTCCCTTCACCATGTCGGCGTCGAAGCAGTGCATGGGCTGGCCGTAGGCCATCATGATGTAGTTGGTGATGTCGACAATGTTGTTGATGGGGCGGAGGCCTATCACCGTCAGCTTGTCCTTGAGCCACTGCGGACTTTCCTTGACGTCGCAGTCGGTTACACTCAGGCAAGCGTAGCGGCGGCAGGCGTCGGTGTTGCTGATGGTAACCTCTATGGGCATGTCGTGGTTGTCGACGTGGAACTTCGAGCAGTCGGGGCGGTGCAGCGTCGATGGTTTGCCGTGGCGCACGAGATAGGCGTTCAGGTCGCGGGCCACGCCGTAGTGCGACAGTGCGTCGGCGCGGTTGGCCGTGATGTCGATGTCAATCACCCAGTCGCTCTCCAAGTGGTAGTACTCGGCGGCTGGCTGTCCCACGGGAGCGTCGTCGGGCAGGACGATTATGCCCGAGTGGTCGTTGCCAATGCCTATCTCGTCCTCGGCGCATATCATGCCTAAGCTCTCCACGCCGCGCAGTTTGCTCTTCTTTATCGTGAAAGACTCGTCGCCGGAGTAGAGCACGCAGCCTATGTCGGCCACTATCACCTTCTGCCCCTCGGCCACATTCGGCGCGCCGCACACTATCTGCTGCGGCTCGGCCTTGCCAAGGTCA
>CAZRSL010000049.1:0-19922 GCA_964602785.1 uncultured Prevotella sp. | reverse complement strand
AGATAATCTCGGATTCTTTTCAACATCAACCCACGGAAAATATCCACTGCGCCAATAATTACCACTGTATGCCCTCGATAATAAACATCAATTGAAGAAAATGTCCTATCTGGTAATTTATAGTAATTGACCAGTAATTATCCACGTTTTTATAATATGGAGGATGGTACACGGAAAAATGCTGCAAGCAAAATGGCCAACTGGGGAAATAACAAATGTTTTCTGTTCAGAAACCTTTGTGTGGTACTTAAGAACTTTCGCAAATGAATGAACCTCTTGTAGGGTACGGCCCTTGTGGCCGTCCGCCGCACAACCGAAGCGTAATGTGGATGCGGACGGCCACAAGGGCCGCACCCTGCATTGGGTCGTTTTCTGCTGTATGCGGATAATCATAGAAAGGAAATTTGTTACCGACCGCGAGGAATGGGAGCTGGATAATTACTGGGATTTGTTGGATTAACAGGTCGAGAACAGCATAGACGATTCCTATCCTGTAATTAATGGTGGTTGTCTTGTGATTATCCATGAATTATGGCAATTAAAAGGACAAGTTCCGTACAACCGAACGAATTGCCATCAAACAACCGAACGGAAAAGCCTCAAACAACCGAACGGAACAGCCTCAAACAACCGAATGAATAATCCTCAAACAACCGAAATAATGTAATTGAAATTTGCATAATCCACAGATAATCTGTAACTTTGCACCATTATTGTCCGCGACTTCCGTGTGTATGCCGATGCCATCGATGGAAATGTCTATCACTACCGTGACAGCAACCAACTGGAATGCGACAGTGTGATTCATTTGCGCAACGGGCATTATGGACTCATTGAAATAAAGCTCGGAGGCGAGGATTTGATAGAAGAAGGGGCCGCCAACCTCAATCTGCTTGCCGAGAAGATTGACACAAGCAGAATGTATGCACCCTCTTTCCGAATGGTTCTTACCGCTACAGGCGCATACGCTTACAAGCGTTTTGATGGCGTGTTGGTTGTGCCTGTAAGCTGCTTGAAGTATTGACTTGAGGCTTGTGGGTTCAGGCTCAATTATTGCTGGGGATTACAGGAAATAACCGTTTACAAGTAATCGCCAATAATATTCGTGAAGTTCTCTCCAGTCATTTACCCCAAATCGGTCATTAGGAACAGATGATGCCAGAGGCATCACCGCTCCTTAACCGTGGGTGCTTGCACCCACGGAATCACTGTCTTTCCAAACTATCGACCCCAGCGGGGTCGCCCTTCTGTGTCAGGGTGTTGTAAAGATGTGCAAGTGCGGCGACCCCGATAGGGTCGGAAAATAGTCAATCCACTTACCGAGGGTGCAAGCACCCTCGGTTATCGAGTGGTGATGTCTCCGACATCATTTTTGAAAGATGCTTCCTAATGACCGATTTGGGTTTACAGTAATTGGCCAGTAATCGCCCATGAATTATTTAGGTTCTTCCGGCATTTGGAGATAATAGTAACTGATGAGGCCAGCGGCCTCACCGCAAGATAACCCCCGTCTCATCCGTGCGATAGCACGGTGAGGCGGGGCTTACAGAGAATGGCATTACATCGACGCGTGAAGCGTCGCCGCTGTTTTCCGCCTTGCGCTCAATTACTTAACAGCGGCAGCCCTTCACGGGCTGAGACATGACTTTGCCCATTGTAGCCCCGCCTCACTTTGCGTTCGCAAAGATGAGACGGGGTATCTTGCGGTGAGAGCCCTCCAGGCTCAATGCCATAGCGCATCACTCCAAATGTCGGATGAACCAAATGTTTTCTGTTCAGAAACCTCTGTGTGGTACTTAAGAAATTACGGATAATTACTGGGAATTACCGTTTTATCATCATCTTGCGCATAATCTTTACGGCGTATGAAAAAATGATGCAATTAGGCAAAATAAAACAATATTTGAAAGTATAGTTTCAGATTTTTTATTACTTTTGCAAAGTATATTTTGGAATTATGGAAAAGGAAGCCATTAAACGCATAATAATAGAAAAGCAAGCTGAGGTGCCCCGCTTCAGCCTTGTTGAACGCAACATCAATCTGGACAACAATGCCAACTACATTCTTGTAGGGCTTCGGCGGGCGGGAAAGTCATGTATGCTGTATCAAGATATACAGAGAAAGTTGGTTCAAAAAGAAGCTGACAGGGAAGACATTCTCTTCATAAATTTTGAGGATGAGCGCATTGCGGGAATGAAAGCTTCAGACCTTGGCATTATTCTCGACTCGTATAGAGAGTTGTACCCAGACCGACGGCCAATAGTCTACTTAGATGAGATACAGAACATCGAAGGATGGGAAAAATTCGCACGGAGGATAGCCGACTCTGGTTATCGTGTGCGCATAACGGGGAGCAACGCCAAGATGCTCAGCAAGGACATGGCTGCAACTTTGGGAGGCAGATACATTCCTAAAGAGGTGTATCCGTTCTCTTTCCCCGAATATCTTGCATGGCATCACGTGGAGATGACCATTCACTGGGAATACTCACCTGAGAACTCTGCATTGCTGGCTCACAGCTTCGGCGATTATTTCCATATCGGTGGTATATCGGAGGCCTATGACAAGAGCGACAAAAGGGAATATCTCAATGCTCTCTATCAAAAGATACTTATGGGCGACATAGTTGAGCACAACCGCATACGCAACCCGAGAATATTCAGGCTGCTGGCGCGAAAACTTGCTGACAGCGTAATGCAACCCGCTACTCAAACGCGGCTGCAGCACATCATAAAGTCAACGGGCGAAAACATCAGTATGCCGGTACTTGCCGACTATCTGCAATACATGGAAGACGCATATCTTGTGTTCTCATTACCTAACTTGGCTTCGAACCTCTCGGAGCAGGAGACGACCAAAAAGCGTTACTTTGCCGACAATGGTATCCTTAATTTGTTTCTAATCAATGGGGAGACCAAACTTCTGGAAAACCTTGTCGCCATCACTCTAAGCCACCAGTACGCCAACACTGACGAGGAAAAGAGGCTTTTCTACTATAACAAAGGGGTGGAAATAGACTTCTGCGTGCCTGAAACTGCAACCGCTTATCAAGTCAGCTACTCCATTGACGACTTGGCCACTTACGAGCGTGAGACATCAGCAATAGCTAAATTCCTGAAAGCCTTTCCTGCCTATCGGGCTGTCATAATCACCCGCAACGAGGAAAAGACCATCAACGTCAATGGATTGGAAGTCAGTGTCGTGCCCATTTGGAAATGGCTGTTGCAGGACAGGTGAGCAAATTTGTGATTAATCAAAATGACAAGAAATTACTATAATTACTGGGGAATTACAGTTTATGAGGCGGATTGCTGGCCATCTTGGCGACCTCGGTGGCGAGGTAGTCGATGAACTGCTGGTCGGCGAGAACATCTACGTGGTCGTAGAGGCCGAGGACGAAGCGGCCTGGGCCTCGGTAGTCGCACACTTCGAGACGGAGCGTCCAATGGTCGTCGCCGTCGGGAGTGGTGTATTTGTGGCCAAGGGGGTATTCCTCGCAGAAGAGATTGTAGGCCAGCCGGTCGAGTCGGAGACTGATGCTGTGGTGCTCGGTGCCGCTGAACATGAATATGTCGGTGAACATCTCTGAGTGCTGGTCGGCATGGAGCCAGTGCATATCGAGCGGCTCCACGTCTTGCGCCCTCGCCACCTTGAAAGTCTTGTTCATGTTGCTGCCGAGTTCGAAGCAGCGCACGTCCTGGTTGGAGTTGAGCAGCAGATAGGGCTCGACGAAGCGGTCGCGGACGGTGCTGCTGTGGGGCGAGGAATAGCCCACGAGCTTCACCACCTGCCGCTCGCGTATGGCCTTGAGCAGTTTGGCGGTGTTGTTGCCGAGCCGCTTGAGGGCGGGGGTGCTGTTGAGGGCTTCGAAGTTGACGGTCATCTCCAGTTTGTAGAGCAGGTCGGAGGCGGTCTGGCTCTTGTCACCCATCATGAGCAGCATGCTGTGGATGGTGCGCAGCTCGTCGTCGCTGAACTGGTTGTAGCGCGTCAGCTCAACAATGAATGGCGAGCGGCGATCGATGCGGTAGATGTCGCCCGAGCGGTACACGATGAAGCCGTTGTCCTTAAGATAGTTAAGGTAGTAGTAGACCGACCGCTGAGACACGCTGAGCTCGCGCGTGATGTCGGCCACGGTGTAGCCCTTGTTGCCAATCAGCATGCGTATCAGGCGGAAAAGACGGTCGTGTTTCAGGGAAAGCATGGTTGGGAATGTTGAATAATATTAATGTTGAATTTTGAATGTTGAATGTTGAATAATACTAATGTTGAATGTTGAATTCATTTGATGATGAATAATATTAATGTTGAATAGAGTTTATAGTTATAAGTTTTAAGTTTTAGTTTATGGATTGAACTTTATACCCTCAACTATCAACTTCAAACTTCAAACTTTTAACTTCCAACTTCAAACTTCCAACTTTTAACTTCCAACTTCAAATTCCAGCTCTAACTGCGTGGGTGGCAGCAGGGTGAACGAGCGGCGATGGTAGGGCGTGATGCCATAGCGGCGGATGGCCTCGCGGTGCTGGCGCGTGGGGTAGCCCTTGTTCTGCTGCCAGCCGTACTGGGGAAACTCCTTGGCCAACTGGAGCATGTAGTCGTCGCGGTAGGTCTTGGCCAGTATGCTGGCGGCGGCGATGGTGAGCCGCTTGCCGTCGCCCTTTATGATGGTGGCGTAGGGCAAGTCATGGTAGGGTCGGAAACGGTTGCCGTCGACGATGATGGCCTCGGGGCGCACCTTGAGGCCGTCGAGGGCGCGGTGCATGGCCAAAAGGCTTGCATTGAGGATGTTGACATGGTCGATTTCCTCGGGCGTTACAACTCCCACCGCCCACGCCACAGCGTCGTGCTCTATCACCTCGCGCAGGGCGTAACGCTTGTGTGCCGAGAGCTGCTTCGAGTCGTTGAGGTCGCTGTTCTGGTAGCCCTCTGGCAGTATAACGGCTGCGGCATAGACGCTCCCAGCCAAGCAGCCGCGGCCAGCCTCGTCGCATCCTGCCTCAACAAGCCCTTTATGATATGTTCCTTCAAGCATGATAGTATAAAAGTTTATATTAATGTAGGAGCATGATTCATCATGCCCGATTTTGCGGCAGTTTCGCAGGCATGATAAATCATGCCCCTACGATTTGGGCGTTTACTTTAATATGACGTGGAAATCGATAGTAAGTAATAGCGTTTTATGTTAATTTGTTGTTAATTTTATGGTTTTATAACGCAAATTTTATTGGCTTTGAACTATTGTTGCAGCGTCGGGCGATAATTTTGCCGCAGAAAACAAAAGGAGAACAAACAATGAAGAACGAAATTTGCATTGAAGCACAGCAGATGAGCGAGTTGGACCTGACCACGACATTGACCGACTTGAAGGCCTCGCTCAAGGCACCGGTGGAATGGCTGCGCCAGTACTACAGCCATGTGATTGGCCACGAGATTAGCATGAGGCAAGTGCTTCTTCTGATCAACGCTCAAGTGGCCCTGCTTGCCGTGGTGGGGGCTTGGGCTCTGCCAGTTTTTGTGCAGTTACTCTCGGCTGGCTGGTTTGGCGGCTCGGTGTGGGCTTGCAAGCGCAGTCTGCATAGTGGCTGTTAAGAACATTAATTACCAGAAATTATCCAGAAATTCACCAAGCGTAACACAGGATAGAGAATTACGGGCAAATTACTGGTAATTACTGTAGAAAAAGAGTCCTAACTTGCATTATTCAAAGACCGTCATAGTTATACCTGTCAATTGCAGGGGCCGTGTAGGTAGGGTTAGGATCTACCTACACGGCCCCTGCAATTGATGTACATAACGTTCAAACTCTATAAATAATCCAGGCTAAAACATCCGGCTGACGCGCTTGATGCCATTGACCAAGGCATCGACCTCCCCGCGAGTGTTGTAGACGGCAAACGAGGCGCGCACCGTGCCGAGCACTCCGAGACGGTCCATGAGCGGTTGGGCGCAGTGGTGGCCTGTGCGCACGGCTATGCCGAGGCGGTCGAGCAGCGTGCCCATGTCCATGTGGTGGATGTTGCCAACGTTGAAGCTGACCACGGCATCGTGGCCGTCGTCGGCTAATGGACCATAGATGTGGATGCCGTCGATTTCGCTCAGCCGCTCCATGGCGTAGCGCGTCAGGTCTTCCTCGTGGGCTTGCAAGTTGTCAATTCCGATGGCGGAGACGTAGTCGAGAGCTTTGGCCAGACCGTTGGAGGCTATGAAGTCAGGCGTGCCAGCCTCAAACTTCAGTGGCGGCCGCTCGAACGTGGTGTGGTCGAAGCTGACGTGCTCTATCATCTCCCCTCCACCCTGATATGGAGGCAGCCGGTCGAGCCATTCCTCCTTTCCGTAAAGTATTCCAATGCCCGTAGGCCCATAAACTTTGTGGCCGCTGAAGACAAAGAAGTCGCAGTCGAGGTCTTGCACATCCACCTTGATGTGAGGCACGCTCTGCGCCCCGTCCACCAGCACAGGCACACCATGCTCGTGGGCTATGCGCACAATCTCCTTAACGGGATTGATGGTGCCGAGCACGTTGCTCACATGGGCTATGCTCACCATGCGAGTGTGGTCGTTGAACAGTTTTTCGTATTCGTCCATACGGAGTTTGCCGTCGTCGGTGGTGGGTATCACGCGCAACTTTATCCCCTTTCTCCGCTCTTGCAGCTGCCACGGCACGATGTTGCTGTGGTGCTCCATGGCCGACACTATCACCTCGTCGCCATCGCGCATGAAGTCCTCCACATAGCTTGAGGCCACGAGGTTGATGCCTTCGGTGGTGCCGCGGGTGAACACGATGGTGCTGGCCGAGGGGGCGTTGATGAACCGGCGTACAGTCTCACGGGCGGCCTCATGCAGTTCGGTGGCCTGCTGCGAGAGCCAATGCACGCCACGGTGGACATTGGCGTTGACGTTGATGTATTCCTCGCGCATGGCGTCGAGCACGCACAGGGGCTTCTGGGTGGTGGCCGCGTTGTCGAGATAGACAAGCGGACGGTCGTAGACCTTGCGGCTGAGTATCGGGAAGTCGGATCTTATCTTTGTTATGTCTATCACTGGTGAAGTTGAAAGTTTTAAAGTTTTAAAGTTTAAAGTTTAAAGTTTGAAGTTTGAAGTTGATAGTTGGAAGTCTTAAGTTGATAGTTAAAAGTTGAGGGCATAAAGTTCAAGCCATAAAACTTAAAACTTATAACTTAAAACTATAAACTTTATTCAACACTCATCATTCAACATTACTTACACAGGCTGCAGCCCTCGCACTTGCTGAGTTGGCCTCGGAAGCGCATCTCCACGAGGTGGTGGAGGCGGTCACGCAGCGGCTGAAGTTCCATCTTGTCGATTACCTCGTTGACGAAAGCCTGCTCGAGCAGGAGCTTGGCCTCGTCGAGGCTGATGCCACGCTGCCGCATGTAGAAGATGGCCTCGTCGTTGAGCTGACCCACGGCGCTGCCATGGTTGCACTGCACGTCGTCGGCGTATATCTCGAGCATCGGCTGGGAGTACATGCGGGCTTGCCGGGTGGCGCAGAGGTTCTGGTTGGTCTCCTGCGACTTGGTCTTCTCGGCACCGTGGCGCACGAGTATTCGGCCGGCGAAAGCCCCCACAGCCGAGTCGTTGAGCACATACTTGTAGAGTTCGTTGCTCGTGCAGTGGCCAACCTGATGGTCGATGAGCGTGTTGTTGTCGACGTGCTGCTGCTTGTCGGCTATGACACAACCGTTGCACTGGCATTCGCCGCCCTCGCCGCGAAACACGAGGTCGAGCTGGTTGCGTGTGGTGCCGTTGTGCAGGGTTATCACGTTGTGGTTGACGTGGCTGTCGCGCCTCTGCTCGATGTAGACGTTGCTCACGCGCACGTTCTTGGCGTGGGTCTCCTCCAGACAGTTCAGCTCGAGGCTCGCCCCGTCGCCAACGTAGGCCTCAATGACCTGTGTGCCCAGAAAGTGCCTGTCGTCTGCGGCATGGTCGCAGAACAGTAACTTGGCCTCGGCACCCTCGTCGAGCACTATCAGCACGCGACGGTTGACCATCAGGTCGACGTCGGAGCGCAGGATGTTGATGACCTGAATGGCGCGGTCCACCTTAACGCCCCGCGGCACGTAGACGAAGAGCCCGTCCTGTGCCAGCATCGTGTTGAGGGCGGTGGCGGCGTCGGCCTCTGTCGGTGCTATCTTGCCATAATAAGGCGATACCAGCTCGGGCTTTTGAGCTGCCACTTGTGCCAGCGAGCCGATGATGACACCCTCAGGCAGCTGAGCCTTGGGCAACATCCGGGAGTAGAACTGGTCGTTGATGACGAAGTAGAGCGAAGTGCTCAGGTTGGGCACGTCGCATCGGAACGCCTCGTATGGGTCGACGGGTATCTCGAGCCGCTTCAGGTTGAGTCCATAGTTGGGCTCAAAGAGTTTGGCCATGTCGGTGTATTTATACCTCTCCACCTTGCGCGAGGGGAAGCCCAGCCGCTGGAAGTCGCTGAAAGCCTTGTCGCGCACGGCGTTCATCAACTGGGCTGAATGCTCCTTTATCAGCGCGGAGTGATTGGTGTAGAGGTCGATGTATTGTTTTTCTGATGCCATTTTCTTCTATTGACTATCTCTATTCCTTGCCGTCAACTTCCTCTTTTATCCATTCGTAGCCCTTGGCCTCAATCTCCTTCGACAGCTCAGGGCCACCGGTCATCACAATGCGCCCGTTGTAGAGCACGTGGACGACGTTGGGCTTTATCATGTCGAGCAGCCGCTCATAGTGGGTTATGATGATGGCCGAGGTCTGCGGAGTGTGCATCTTGTTGACGCCGTCGGCCACAATGCGCATGGCATCGACATCGAGGCCAGAGTCGGTCTCGTCAAGGATTGACAGTTTTGGCTCAAGCATGGCCATCTGGAATATCTCGTTGCGCTTCTTCTCTCCGCCGGAGAAGCCCTCGTTGACGCTGCGGTGGGCCAGTTTGGCGTCGAGCTGCACTAACTTCCGCTTCTCGCGGGCCAGCTTCATATACTCAGAGGCGTTCAGCGGCTCCAGTCCGTTGTACTTGCGCTTGGCGTTGACGGCGGCACGCATGAAGTTGGTCATGCTCACGCCGGGTATCTCCACTGGGTACTGGAAACTAAGGAAGAGACCCTCGCAAGCGCGGTCTTCCGGCTTCATCTGGAGCAGATTCTTACCGTTGAACCATGCCTCGCCCTCAGTTACGGTGTAGAGCGGGTTGCCCGTCAGCACAGCCGAGAGTGTCGACTTGCCCGAGCCGTTGGGCCCCATGATGGCATGGATTTCGCCGTCGCGGATGGTGAGGTCGATGCCTTTCAGTATTTCTTTGCCTGCTATGGTGGCGTGCAGGTTGTGTACTTCTAACATAATATAGTTGTATTATTTATTCTAAAAGATGCTTTCAAGAATATCGCCGACTATGTCTATCGCGGTGTCGCGGATGAAGTCGGAGCCGGAATAGCTGCCTGAGGCTATGCGCTGCCTCTCTATCTGCTCGTCGTAGTCGGCGAACAGTGAAGGCGGATCGGGCACGAAGATGTAGCCTACGCGGAAGTTGCTGGGGTTGAAACCGCCAAGCGATGCGGCTCGCCGTCCCTGCAACATGATGGAAGTCTGCGGCACTGTGTCGCGCTGAGCCTCAATCTGGGCGACATACTTCTCCCACGGTTTCGGCTCCCAAGCCGAAGCGTGGCAAAGCGGAAGCACCGCAAGAAGCAACACGAGCAACCTTCTCATTGCGGTCATTATTTAGATGGTATGCACTTTCACTGGAGCAAAGTCTTCAAAGAGAAGTCTTGGCCTGTTCACCTCCATACCTATACGACGTCGCTGCAAATTAGTTATGTCTACCACTGCCCCATATTCGAGAAAATGGTTGAAGAAGCGATCTTTCTCTTTGCCCCAATATATCAGGCAGCAAGCCATAGGTGCGCCTTTTCCCATATTCTTGCCATTTTCTAAGAAACGAAGCCTTGTGTCGTATAGAAAGCAAATTGAAGTTGCTTTGCCGAAAACGAACTCTTTCCAATGTCCAGTGTTTGTAGCAACTGGAATAAGAGCAATAACTTCAGAGCCAGCTTCGTTTGCCACAACACATTTAGCGAGCCAATTCTTTATGGTTGTTCCTCTTTCACGATCTGCTCCGTATGGCGGATTAACGTAAATGGTGTCAGCATCCCATATTTCCTTGAGCCCATCATGCTCTGGCAAACGAAACTCAACGTCTGCGTTTACAATAGAGAATTCATTGGAACATGGATCAAGCCCGATGCGACCATCCCAAAACTTCTTAATTGCGTTGACGTATTTCGGCGGAGTACACCAGCTCTGACTCAATGTGTTTACGTGCCTGCCTGCTGTCATAGTATGTTCCTCCAATCTTTATTCTTTAATGTAAAAAGTATACTCTTCAGTTCACTAATGTCGCTTTTCTCTGGCGTTATAATATTAAACCAACTCTCTATAGTCTCCCGGTTTTCAGAAAAGTACTTACATAGGGCACGATGAGCGTCGTAGTCAATTTTCGCCTTTGTAAAAATATTGGTTTTCTTTCCTTCCTTATAACTCTTTCTGAATGCTTCCCTGACTGACTCATACTCTTTGGTCGGGTGCAAAAGCACGTCTGAAATAAATGTAGAAAAGCCCTCGTCTGTAAGGAAAAGCAACCAGTCGTACGACTCGGCCAACACTTTAAGTTCTTTATTCTTATTCTCTGATGTGAACCAATTGCCATGATTGCTCACTATACCAACAGATAAAGTGAAATTCTTTAAGTATTCGTCGCCATCTACAATCTCTTTTATGAACAGTTCGTATGGTTTTATTATAGGCTCGCCTTTAAAATATAATAATCCATAACGGTTGCCAGAATCATCACGTACTTTCTGTAAGGACGATGTCATTTGAGCCACGTATGCTCCCTGCTTGGCTTTTTCTATCGTCTGAGGCCCTTTTTTTGCACCTTCTTCTACACCCACACGCTTACATTCAAACATAGCGTATGCATTGGGGTGCAAAACAGAGACATCTATTTGAGCAAATTGGCTATAGCAAGACTTAACATTTGCAACTATTAGTCTGCTCTCATCTTCTGCCAATAGGCAAGAGTTACGTAATATATTCTGAGAGTCTAAAATCGACTTATTCTTATGAGCAACATTTTCTTTCCAAACAGAATCAATGTTTTTAAACATTTTAGAGGAAGTTGCTGGTAAAGAAACCTCTATTTCCTCAGTATGGAGAATTGGATGAAGAGTAAACTCTACATTATGGGTGATACTCTTATTGCCGTACTCTGGAAGGCCACGTTCTATAGAAATGCTATCTATCAACCCCCATTCGCGCAATAGGTAGAATGTTATCAACTCGATTATCGTACCCAAAGAGCGTCCAGCAGCTTTCTTAGCATCAGAAGTATATGAAAACACTTCTTGACTCAAAGCCTTTTGTAATGTGTCTATCGATTTATACATGTCTTTATTATTTTATCCTACTGTGCCCTCAAGACTTACCGAGAGCAGCTTCTGCGCCTCTACGGCAAACTCCATGGGCAACTTGTTGAGCACGTCCTTGGCGTAGCCGTTCACTATCAGGCCGACGGCCTCCTCGGTGGGTATGCCTCGCTGGTTGCAGTAGAAGAGCTGCTCCTCCGAAATCTTCGACGTGGTGGCCTCGTGCTCCACCACGGCGGTGTCGTTGTGGACATCGAGATAGGGGAAGGTGTGGGCTCCACAGTTGCTGCCAAGCAGCAGCGAGTCGCACGAGCTGTAGTTGCGGGCGTTGTCGGCGTTGGCCGTTGCCCTCACCAACCCGCGATAGGAGTTCTGCGAGTGGCCGGCCGAGATGCCCTTCGAGATGATGGTCGACTTGGTGTTGCGCCCTATGTGTATCATCTTCGTGCCGGTGTCGGCCTCCTGGTAGTGGTTGGTTACAGCCACACTGTAAAACTCTGCCTGCGAGTTGTCGCCGCGCAGCACGCACGACGGATACTTCCACGTGATGGCCGAGCCTGTCTCCACCTGCGTCCACGAGAGCTTGGAGTTCACCCCGCGGCAGTCGCCCCGCTTGGTTACGAGGTTGAGCACGCCCCCACGGCCATGCTCGTCGCCGGGATACCAGTTCTGCACCGTGGAGTATTTCACCTCGGCATTGTTCATCACCACTATCTCCACCACGGCGGCGTGCAGCTGGTTCTCGTCGCGCATCGGGGCGGTGCAGCCCTCAAGGTAGCTCACGTAGCTGTCGTCGTCGGCAACGATGAGCGTGCGCTCAAACTGGCCGGTGTTGCGGGCGTTGATGCGGAAGTAGCTGCTCAGCTCCATCGGACAGCGCACGCCTTTCGGTATGTAGACAAACGAGCCGTCGGAGAACACCGCTGAGTTGAGCGCGGCTGAGAAGTTGTCCTGATAGGGCACCACGCTGCCCAAGTACTGGCGCACCAAGTCGGGGTGGTTCTTCACCGCCTCGCCTATCGAGGAGAAGATGATGCCCTTCTCGGCCAGTTGCTTCTTGAAGGTGGTCTTTACCGACACCGAGTCCATCACGGCGTCGACGGCAGTGCCGCTCAGCGCGAGCCGTTCCTCGAGCGGGATGCCGAGCTTGTCGAACGTCTTTTCCAGTTCCGGGTCGATCTCCTTGTTCTTTGGCTTGCGGGCCAACGGGTCGGCATAGTAGGATATGGCCTGGAAGTCGATGTGTGGCACATGCACATGCCCCCACGTCGGCACTGGCAGCGTGAGCCAGTAGCGGTAGGCCTTCAGGCGGAAGTCGAGCAGCCACTCCGGCTCTCCCTTCTTCCGCGAGATGAGCCTGACCACGTCCTCGTTGAGCCCCTTGGGTATTATTTCGGTGTGCACATTGGTGGTGAAGCCGTACTCATACTTCTTCTCGGCCACCTCGCGCACAAATTCATTACTGTTGTTTTCAGCCATTTCGAGTTTGCTATGTCAATATGAAACGGCCACAAATTGCGTGCCAGACACTGTCTGGGTAACAAATGTGGCCGTATTGCGGTGGTGTTGCGGCAGCGGTCAGAGCTTCTGCTCCACCTCTATCTCGGTGAATGTCTCTATCACGTCGCCCACCTGGATGTCGTTGTAGTTGACGAGCGAAATGCCGCACTCCAGTCCGGTGGCCACCTCCTTGGCGTCGTCCTTGTAGCGTTTCAGTGCGCTGATGGGAGCCGTGTGCACCACTATTCCGTCGCGCACCACGCGGGCCTTGTCCTTGTTGTGCACCTTGCCGTCGGTAACGAGGCCGCCGGCCACAGTGCCCACCTTCGAGATCTTGAACACCTGCTTCACCTCAACCTCGCCGGTAACGATTTCCTTCTTCACCTTGTCGAGCATACCAACCATGGCGTCCTTCACGTCGTCGATGGCATCGTAGATGATGGAGTAAGTGTTGATTTCCACGCCCTCGCGGTCGGCCAGCTTGCGGGCGTCGGCCGACGGGCGCACCTGGAAGCCCACGATGATGGCATCGGAAGCCGAGGCGAGCATCACGTCGTTCTCGCTGATTTGGCCCACAGCCTTGCTGATCACGTTCACCTGCACTTTCTCGGTGCTGAGCTTGATGAACGAGTCGGAGAGAGCCTCCACCGAACCGTCGGTGTCGCCCTTCACTATGATGTTCAGCTCGTGGAACTCGCCGCGGGCTATTCGGTGGCTGATGTCGGAGAGCGTCAGGCGGGTCTGTGTGCGCAGTCCCTGCTCGCGCTGCAGTTGCTCACGCTTGTTGGCTATCTCGCGGGCCTCCTGCTCAGTCTCGAGCACGTGGAACTGGTCGCCGGCTGTTGGCGCTCCATTCAGTCCGAGCACGATGGCTGGGTCTGAAGGGCCTGCCTTTTCGATGCGCTGGTTGCGCTCGTTGAACATGGCTTTCACACGGCCATAGCACGTGCCGGCCAGCACCACGTCGCCCACCTTGAGCGTGCCGTTAGACACGAGCACAGTTGAGATGTAGCCGCGACCCTTGTCGAGGCTCGACTCTATCACCGTGCCAGTGGCCTTGCGGTTGGGGTTGGCCTTCAGGTCGAGCATGTCGGCCTCGAGCAGCACCTTGTCCATCAGCTCGTCAACGCCGATGCCCTTTTTGGCACTTATCTCCTGGCACTGGTACTTGCCGCCCCACTCCTCCACGAGCAGGTTCATGTTGGCCAAGTCCTCGCGTATCTTGTCGGGGTTGGCTCCAGGCTTGTCAATCTTGTTGATGGCGAACACCATGGGCACGCCAGCAGCCTGGGCATGGGCGATGGCCTCCTTGGTGGTGGGCATCACCGAGTCGTCGGCGGCGATGATGATGATGGCAATGTCGGTGACCTGGGCACCACGGGCACGCATGGCGGTGAAGGCCTCGTGGCCCGGGGTGTCGAGGAATGTAACCTTGCGGCCGTTCTTCAGCGTAACGCTGTAGGCGCCGATGTGCTGGGTTATGCCACCGGCCTCGCCGGCTATCACGTTGGTGTTGCGTATGTGGTCGAGCAGCGATGTCTTGCCGTGGTCGACGTGCCCCATCACCGTAACGATTGGGGCGCGTGGCACGAGGTCGGCCTCGTCGTCCTCCTCCTCTTGCACAGCCTCGCTGACGTCGGCCGACACATATTCTGTCTTGAAGCCAAACTCCTCGGCCACCATGTTGATGGTCTCAGCGTCGAGCCTTTGGTTGATTGAGGCCATCACACCTATGCTCATCAGCGTGCTGATCACCTGGTTGACCCCGACGTTCATCATCGTGGCCAGTTCCGACACGGTTACGAACTCGGTCAGCTTCAGCACCTTGCTCTCCTTGCGCTCGGCCTTGGCTTCCTCCGAGAGTTTCTCCTGCACGGCGTCGCGCTTCTCCTTACGGTATTTGGCGCCCTTCTTGTTTTGGCTCTGCTTGCTTGTCAGCCGGGCCAGGGTCTCCTTCACCTGCTTTGCCACGTCCACCTCGTTCACCTCCAGTGGCTTCTGGCTTCCGCGGCGGTTGCGCTTCTTCTTGTTCTTGCCCGAGCCCTGCTGCTGGGGTTGCGGTTGCTGGCTCACGGCATTTATGTCGACGCGCTCCTTGTTTATGCGCTGACGCTTGCGGCGCTCACCTCCTTGCTGACCCTGCTGGCCGTTTTTGCTGTCGCGCTCGCGGCGGCGCTCCTCCTTCGACTTCTTCTTCGGTCGGGTGTTCGTGTTGATCTGCCCGAGGTCTATCTTGCCCAGCACGTTCACTTTTGGCGTGTTGAGCATCTCCAGCTCGTTTTTCGTCTTGAATATCTCCACTGCCGGTTTGGCCGGAGCCTCTGGCTCGGCGGGCTTGGCTGCTGTCGCTGTCTGCGGCTTTTGCGGCTGCTGTGTGGCGGGTTTGTCGGCTGGTTTCGGCTTCTGCTGAGGTTTTTGCTCCTGTTTCTGCACAGGCTGCTTGGGCTTCTGCTCGGTGGCCACTGGCTGTTTCGGCTTCTCTGGCTCTACGGGCTTCTCCACCTGGGGCTTTGGAGCTTCGGTGGCGGGCTTGTCGGCTGGCTTCGGCTTTTCCTCGGCTTTTGGCTCAACCACAGGCTTTTGCTCCTGCGGTTTCAGCTCGACATGGTTGTCGGCCTTTGGAGCCTCGGGCTGCACGGCATCAGCCCCTCGTTTTGGCTCGTCGGCTGGTTTGGTCGGTTGGGCATCAGGTTTTGGCGCAACCGGATTGCCTTTCTTGTCGAGTTCCACCTTGCCCAACGGCGTGTATTTCTGCGTCGGACGCGTCTCGACGGTTGCGGCTGGCTCAGGTTTTGGCTTTGGAGCCTTTGGCTTTGGCTGGAACAGCTTTCCAGCCTCCACCTTCACGTCCTTGTCCTTTTTGAATTCCTCGACAAGGGCGTCGTATTGAGCCTGGCTCAACTTGAAGTTCGGATCGCTCTTTACCTCGCCAAGTTGGCTCTTCTTCTTTTCCAGAAACTCCACTGCCGTTTGGAGTCCTACGTTCAACTCGCGGATTGCTTTATTTAGTCTGATACTCATTAACTTTGTTTATCTGTGTCAAATATATTTGTATTGTTGTTTTTGCGATGTTAGAATAAATGCAGTCTCTGTCGGGGCTTACCTCTCAAACTCGGCCTTCAGCACCTTTATCACGTTGTCCACAGTCTCTTCCTCGAGGTCGGCTTTCTCTATGAGCAGGTCGCGCGGGGCGTTGAGCACCTGCTTGGCCGTCTCAAATCCGATGCCCTCCAAGGCGTCGATCACCCACTGGTCGATCTCGTCGGAGAACTCCTTGAGGTAGATGTCCTCCTCGTCCTTGTCGTCCACCTCGCGGAACACGTCGATGGTGTAGCCCGTGAGCAGACTGGCCAGCTTGATGTTGGTGCCGCCGCGGCCGATGGCCTTGCTCACCTCCTCCGGGTTGAGGTAGACCGAGGCCTTGTGGTTCTCCTCGTCGATGTCGATGCTGTTGACTGTGGCGGGGTTCAGCGCGCGCTGTATGAACAGCTTGTTGTTGGCCGTCCAGGTTATCACGTCGATGTTCTCGCCGTTCAGCTCGCGCACTATGCCATGCACGCGGCTGCCCTTCACGCCCACGCAGGCTCCCACGGGGTCGATGCGGTCGTCGTAGCTCTCCACGGCCACCTTGGCCCTCTCGCCCGGCATGCGGGCCACTTTCTTTATGGCTATCAGGCCGTCTTGTATCTCGGGCACCTCCTGCTCGAGCAGACGCTCAAGAAACACTGGCGACGTGCGCGAGAGTATGATCTTCGGGTTGTTGTTCTCGTTCTCCACGCGGTCGATGACGGCGCGGATGGTCTCTCCCTTGCGGTAGATGTCGCCCGGGATCTGCTCGCTCTTGGGCAGGCGCAGCTCGTTGTTCTCGTCGTCGACGCAGAGCACCTCGCGCTTCCACGTTTGGTACACCTCGGCGGAGATGATGTGGCCCACGCGGTCGCGGTACTTGTTGTAGAGCTGGTCGTGCTCCAGTTCGAGCACCTTCGAGGCCAAGGTCTGGCGCAGGGTGAGGATGGCACGGCGGCCGAACTTGGCGAAGTCGACGGGCTCCGACACCTCTTCGCCCACCTCGTAGTCCTCTTCTATCTTGCGAGCGTCGGAAAGGCTGATCTCCTTGTTCTCGTCCTTCACCGCTCCGTCGTCCACAACGACACGGTTGCGGTAGATTTCGAAGTCGCCCTTGTCGGGGTTGACAATCACGTCGAAATTCTCGTCGCTGCCAAATATCTTCTCTATCACATTGCGGAAGCTCTCCTCAAGCACACTCACCAGAGTGGTGCGGTCGATATTCTTGGTGTCCTTAAACTCCTTGAATGTCTCGATCATGTTGGGACGTTCCTCTTCTTTCTTTCTTGCTGGCATGGTTTATATCTTACTTGAAACTTATTATATACTTGGTGTATTTCACATTGTCCATGTTGAACTCGTGGTCGACGTCCATCTTGACGGGGCGCTTCTTGCCCTCCACCTTGACGCGCTCGCTCACAGAGAGCGTGAAGTCGCGGCCGTCGACGGCCTTGAGCACGCCTTTCCACTTGCGGCCCTCGGCGTCCATCACCTCCACCTCGTTGCCCACGTTGGCTACATACTGCTGGGCCACCTTGAATGGTTGGCCGAGCCCGGCCGAGCCCACCTCAAGCTCATAGTCCTCCTCGTCGCGGCTCAGGTGGGCCTCGATGTATCGGCTCAAATCCTCACAGTCGTTGATCCAGACACCGTCCTTGTGGTCGATTTCCACCACCACCTTGTCGTCGGTGCTCACGCTCACGTCCACAAGGAAGTACTCCTTGTCGGCGAGCCACTGCTCCACGATGTTGCTTACTACGTTTTTGTCTATCATGCGTAATCTGTCTATGTAACAAAAATGAGGGACTCCTCAAAGCCCCTCATTCCTCTGAACGGCTGCAAAATTAATAAAAAAGCGGCAAACGGCCAAATTTTTCCTGCATTTTTATTGTCGTTGTCCGCCACGGCTGTCCCTTGTGCCTTTTGCAGGGAATGGGCTTGCATTCATTATTCACATTTTCAGTGCAGAGCCCGCCCCTGTGGCTGCCATAAAGCATTTTCCTTTCCTATTTTAAAATAGTCTTCTGGCATTTGTGATAATTGTAACTCAAGTTTCGGAAGTTATGCAATATCCTGTGATTAAACACATTCCAATATGTAGGAGCATGATTTATCATGCCCCCCTTATTGGGGCTTTTTGGCACGACCTTTTATCGTGCGAACCCCCAGGCTCAAGGCATCGTGCAACACAAATGTCGGAAGACCACTGCATTTTGAATCCATTTTCTCTCAACAATTAGGGATTTCCCTACTGCGATAATGGTTTTAAGATGTACCTTTGCACCAGTTCAACTTAAAATACGAGAAACGAAAATGAAAGCTTTAAAGATTCTATCATTGGCCGCCATGGCCCTGTTCTCAACGGGCTTTGCGAGTGCGCAAGGGGTGGCGACGAACGTCAGCTTCACCGAGGTGCGCAACTATTTCCACCGAAACGACGCGCCCATGCCGTCGAGCCCGCTCATAACGTCGCAAAAGGAGTTCGACAGTCAGTTTGGCCCGGCCGCGTTCATGGGCAAAGACGGACAGCCCACGCGCCTCAACTTCCGCAAGCAGGTGGTGGTGGCCATTGTGCTGCCTGTTACCGACAAAGCCACAACCATCTCCAACGTCAAGCTCACCAGTCCTGCAAAGAACCGTCTGACGCTCAGCTACGAGGTGCATGAGGGTTTGCGGCAGAGCTACAGCACGCAGCCCATCCGCCTGATGGCCATCGACAAGAAGTGGGGCAAAGCCCAGATAGAGGTGAAAGCCACACACATTAATGACATTGCCACAAGCGAGACCACGTGGAAGCACAAGAACTTCGCCGACAAGGCCACGCGCTTGCGCCTCAGCGTCGACTATCCGGCCTCAACCACCGGCTCTATTGCCGCAAGCGTCGACCAATGTCTCGCCAAAGAACTGGCCGTCATCAACGCCGCATTCATCGACGCAGGGCAAGTCACAGGCAAAGCCAACAATGGCAACAGCGAACAGACTCTGAGCGACTACACCCAAGAGCTGACAACCAACATTGCCAACTACAACCTGGCCAACCAACTGCAAGACCGCCCAAGCTCTGTGGACTTCAGCTTCATCCGTACCGACGAGACGCCACGCTATGCCACACTTCGCACCGTGGCATACGTCTATTCGGGCGGCGCCCACGGCATGAGCATCGACCGCGGTGCCACATTCAGCATGAAGAATGGCCAGCAGACCCAACTCGTCAACCCGTCGGAAGCCCTGCGCAAACTCATCACAGCCCGCCTGCCCAAGGGTGCGACCGAGTACACCGAGGCCAACCCCGCGCCAATGCCAGAGGCACCTGCATTCCTCACTGGCGGCAAGGTGGTGTTCATCTATCAAGACTCCGAGATTGCCCCCCACGCCCTCGGCGAGCTGCGCTGCGACTTCTATCCTGACGAACTTTCAGACTTCCTGACCGAGGAGGGCAAGGAGCTGACGAGCTACGAATGAGCCTAACTTGCATTATTCATAGATTGTGTTCGTTAAACCTTCCAATTGCAGGGGCCGTGCAGGTAGGGTTAGGGCCGGCCCACAAACAATGTTATAACCTTTTTAAAAGAAGTCGAACATTAATGTGGGCCGGCCCTAACCCTACCTACACGGCCCCTGCATTGGGAGAATGTAATATCTGTACTCTATGAATAATTCAGACTAAATAAACAACAGAATGTAGGAGGCTGTTTCGTGATTATCAGCAGCTTGCAGGAGGTGCTGGGACTTCTTACTTCCTCCCGCAGTCTGGCTAATTGCCCATATCACATTCAACTCAAATCGGTCATTAGGAACAGGGAGTGTATCAAAAATGAGCTATAGCCAGTATATTCATAGAATGATTATCCGCAATAAACAGAAAAAGACTAGTACAAGAATGTGGCGGGAATAGTCTCGAAGAGACTAAAGTGTCAATAGCCCCA
>CAZRSL010000048.1:0-20581 GCA_964602785.1 uncultured Prevotella sp. | reverse complement strand
GGGGTCGCCGCACTTGCACATCTTCACAACTCCCTGACACAGAGGGGCGACCCCGCTGGGGTCGAATGTTTGGAGAGCATATTGTTCCGTGGGTGCAAGCACCCACGGTTATCGAGCGGTGATGCCTCCGGCATCATCAATTTCTAACCTGGATTATTCATAGAGTTTGAACGTTATCTACATCAATTGCAGGTATAACTATCACGGTCTATGAATAATGCAAGCTAACGATCGATTTGGGCTAAACACTTTTCAACATATAGGGGCATCATTTATCGTGCCTGAAACACTAAATTATTGCAAATGACGGGCATGATTAATCATGCCCCTACGATTTCACAGCCATTGGCTTCCAATGAATTATGTACTTCTGAAACTCCCGAAACTTGAATAAACTTACTTGAATCCAAGCAGTTTGTGCATCTGTATTGACAGTCTCCACTCGGGGTGCCGCATCACATAGCTGATGGCCTCGGCTGTTATCTTGGCGTTGAGGTCGGGCTGACCAGTGTCGCAGGGCTGGATGAACTTGCATTTGGCCACGACGCCGAAGTCGCTCACTGTGTGCTCGCCGTCGAACACTACTTTCAGCTCCTCGGCCTTGTCAATAGCAATCTTCGCCTTGCCGTCGAAGGCCAACTTGGGTGAGCAAGTTACCCAGTCGACCCCATCGGGGATTGGGCGTGTCCCATTGGTCTCCATTGCTATGTAGTAGCCCGCAGAGTGAAGCCGTGCCGTCAGAAAGGCGTCGGCTTGCAGTGTCGGCTCCCCGCCTGTTAGCACAATGAACCGCGCAGGGCCGAGGCTCAAGGCTTGTGCAACTATCTCGTCGGCAGTCAAGAGGTTGAAATCGTGGAAATCGGTGTCGCAGAAGCTGCACCGCAGGTTGCACCCCGCGAATCGGAGGAATATGGCCGCACGCCCCATGTTTGCGCCCTCTCCTTGCAGCGACGCAAACATCTCGTTGACCCTATAGCATGGATTATTCATTGCTAATTTTTGATGTGTATCCATAATCACCCAAACGTAGGGGCATGATTCATCATGCCCGCTATGTGCAATTGCCGCCTCTGACGGGCATGATAAATCATGCCCCTACAAAGAGCGTGTCGCTTGTTTGGATGATTGCGGATATTCATTAATTTTTTACGTCTGTCAAATGCAGGAGCCGTGTAGGTGGGGACGGCCCTAACCCTACCTACACGACCCCTGCATTAGAAGATCGTTTTGGCTGTATCCCATGAATAAAGAGTTTATTAGAGGAGAAATTTCACATCGATGGGAAACTCATCGTCGATGGCCATGGCCACGTTGCCCTCGGTCTCTTCCACCACAGCCTTATAGCATTGCGCGAACTGGCCGACGCACCACTCGGCTATGTTTTCCGCAGTGGGGTTGAAGTCGAGCAGCTCGTTCAGGTTGCCATGGTCCAAGTAGCCGTGGACTCGCCGCTTTATCTCGGTGAAGTCGGCCACCATGCCGTTCTTGTCTTTCTGCTTTGATGCCAGAAAGACGGTTATCTTCCAGTTGTGGCCATGCAGTCTGGAGCATTTGCTTTCGTGGTCCAGCTCCAACCGGTGGCTGGCCGACACCGTCATTTGCTTTGATATGCAGTAGATCATCTTCTCCTATTTCAGAGCCATGTTGTAGTTGTAGTAGTCCATGTTGCCCGTGATGTCTTCCACAGGCTTCACGCACGACGGGAACCTGACGTCCTCGTGCTCGGTTACGCCCTTTGTCTCGAGTATCACGAGGCCGTTGAGCCGCCCCATGTATTCGTCGAGCTCGAAGTACTGACCCTTGTAGATGAAGCTGTGGCGCATCTTCTCTATGGTGTGGCGGTAGGGGTCGGCCTGCTGCAGCAGCGAGTCGTAGAGGTTTTTGTTTATCTGCCGCTCGGTCTCTATCTGCTCTGTGGCCGAGATGCGCTTCTTGGTGTTGTGGATGTAGACCACCTTGCCCTCCCACGAGCGGCAGCGCAGCCTTATCTCGCTGCCCGGGTCGGAGGCCAGATAGGTCTGCGTGATGTGGCTCTCGATGCTGCCTTGAGGTGCCGGACCGTTCACTTTGACTATGTATTTGCGCTCGTTGATTATCTGTTGTGGCAGTCCGAGCACGGCCGAAATCTCCTTCAGCACACGGTTTATCTTGGTGTTGAAGTCGTCGTGGTTGTTTATCACCCTCAGATAGGGGTGGTCTTTCCATGCGCTGATTATCTTCTTGTCGAGCATACGGGCCTTGCTGATGCCCTCGGTGCGGTTGGCATTGGTGGCCAGGGTGTAGTACTGCTCGGCTCCGTCGGCTGCCGACACGAGGTGGAGCACCGCGTCGTAGCGGTCGAGCAGCTGCTGGCTGTCGGTGTTGGCCAGCCGCGTTATCTTCTGCCACATTTCGGGTTTCAGATAGGTCGAGATGTCGAGCGCGCCGCGGTCGCACACTATCAGCACTGGCTGGCTGATGGTAGCTGCCATGCGCTGGAATTTGTCCTCCAAGGCCAATTGTATTTCGAGCGTGGCCTTCTCGCCCTCGTAGAAGAAGTCCTCGTTTTTGGTCAGGTAGTCCATGCCCGCCTGAAGAAACATGGTGGGCACCTCGGGTATCGTGAACACCTTGAAGCCCAGCGAGCTGAAATGCTCTATCACCTTCACCAGCGCGGTGGTCTTGCCCGCGCAGGGGCCTCCGGTCAGTACTATTCTCTTTATCATGGCTCTGTCTTTGTTATGTTAGTCTGGCATTGTAGCTTTGCTTTCCACGGCTTTCTCCACGTCGTCGGGCAGCTTGCTGAAGAAGTCGAGCCCCGTGATGCGCTCCACCTGGTCGACCGAGTTGACGTAGTCGCCCATCGGGCGGTTGCCCTCGGTGTTCTTGTAGATGAAGCCGCAAGCCCGTGGCTCGCCGTCGGTGGTGAGCACCACCTTGAAGAACGCGTCGGGCACCCACACCTTGTGCTTTCCGATGGTCTTTGGCTTGTGGCGGTAGAAGATGGGGCCGCACACGATGTAGACTGCGCCATGCTTCTTGGCCCACGTGCGGCACTGCGTCTCCAGCTCGCTCCAGTCGCCGCTGTTGAGCGAGTGGTCTTGCGGGCACATGTTGGTCATGTAGAAGCACTCCTCCTGCGCTTTCTGGCTCCAGCGGTTGTCGGCCGAGGGGCACTGGTGGCCACGGTCGTAGCCCGAGCGCATGTAGTCGTAGGTGTCGGGCGAGTCCTCCACGTCGGGGTCGGGGCTGAACTGTATGCCTTGGCGCTTGTATGGGCCGTCCACATGGTCGGCAGTCAGCTTCCACGCCACCCAGTTTGGCACGCCGCGTTTCTTGTTGAACGAGCAGGTGTAGCCCTCATGCCGAAGCAGTTGCGACTGCTTGTTAACCGTGTCCATGGGTATCTCCAGTCCGTCGGCGTACTCGCTCTGCGTCGCGGCCTTCGGTATGGTCTCAGTGGCCTTGGCGTCGCTCTGCTCTTGCTGCTGCGCTGGCCTGATGCCACCCATCAGCGGCTTGTGCTTCGTGCCCGAAGGATTGCATGCAAGGAGCATCAACGTGGCTCCGAGAAGTGGTAATAGGTGCTTTTTAGTCATAACAAAGGCAAAGTTACAAATCTTTTTCGTAATTTTGCCCCTTGAAAACAAATCTTTTTATATTCAAATGGAAAAGTTAGTAATCAACTCCTACGACGAGTTTGCCTCCCACCTTGGTGAGGAACTGGGCAAGAGCGAATGGCTCGCCATCGACCAAGACCGCATAAACAAGTTTGCCGACGCCACACTCGACCACCAGTGGATACACGTCGATCCGGAGCGGGCCGTCAAAGAGAGCCCCTACAAGAGCACAATAGCCCATGGCTACCTGACGCTCTCGCTGCTGCCATATCTTTGGGAGCAGATTGTGGAGGTGAACAACATAAAGATGCTCGTCAACTATGGCATGGACAAGATGCGCTTTGGCCGCCCCGTGCTAACGGGGAGCCGCGTCCGCCTCGTCACTAAGTTGCAAACCATTGAGAACCTGCGCGGTATTTGCAAGGTGGGCATCGACTTCCAGATTGAGATAGAGGGTGAGCGGAAGCCCGCCCTCAGCGGCATAGCCACGTTCTTGTATTACTTCAAGTAGCTCAAACCGCCCATTTGCCACCCCTAAAGAGGCCGTTTGCCATTCCAAAAGAGGCTCTTTTTAGTCGTTTGGCACGTGTCGAAAATGTTTTTGACACGTGTCAAAAATGTTTCTGACACGTGTCTAAAATGTTTTTCACACGTGTCGAAAAGTAGAGATGAGCCACCCTTAAAGCGTCGAACACACTAATCCCTTACACGGGATGGGCTTGATGAGGATATACATCATGATGATTATTCAAGTTTCGGAAGTACATATTCATTGACAGCCAATGGAAACAAGCAGTAGGGGCATGATTTATCATACCCGGAATGCAACGACTTTGCTGATTGCGGGCATGATAAATCATGCCCCTACGATGTGGCTATAGCTTAATGTCAGCACTTTACAGTATTTCCGAAACTTGAGCGATTATCCACCTCGCAGAGAAGCCTTACTGAGGTTTAAGTATCAATGACTTTCGCAAGTGAATGTACATCTTGCAGGGTGCGGCCCTTGTGGCCGTCCGCCGCACAACTGATACGCAATGTGGACAGCCACAAGGGCCCACCCTGCATTGGATTGTTTTCTTCTGTAGGCGGATAATCATATCAATTATTTCATAAAAAAGGATATAACAACAAAAAAAGTGGCCTAAAGTTTTTGTGGTAATAAAGAAAGTTGTATCTTTGCATCAGAAGAAAACGACATTGAGGCCGCGACGAGCCAGATCGGGATACTCATCAAATAATTCAGAAAAACCGGGATGACTTCTTTGTTGATGGCGGGCCACATAAACCGCATTCCTGCGGGCAAGCTGCAAAGCCGGTGGATTACAAAGACGGGGAGCTCTCTAATCATATAAGCTCGGAGTTTTCATCACAATCTTCGTCGCGGCCTCTTCTTTTTTTTATAATCAGAAATCAAAATTATGTTCTCAGGTATAGTGGAAGAGATGGCGCGTGTTGTGGCCATCAAGCATGACAGGGAGAATATCGACTTGACACTGACTTGCTCGTTTGCCAACGAGCTCAGCATCGACCAGAGCGTGAGCCACAACGGCGTGTGCCTGACGGTTGTCAAAGTCGAAGGCGACGAGTACACCGTTACGGCGATGAAGGAGACGCTCGACCGCTCAAACCTTGGGCTTCTACGGGTGGGCGACATGGTCAACGTGGAGCGGTCGATGAAGATCAACGGGCGGCTCGACGGCCACATCGTGCAGGGTCACGTCGACGAGACGGCTGAGTGCGTCGACATGCGCGACGCCGACGGCTCCACCTATTTCACATTCCGATATAAGGCCGACCGCGCCATGGCCCGCCGCGGCTACTTCACTGTGGACAAGGGCTCTGTCTGCGTCAACGGCGTGTCGCTCACCGTGATAGCCCCGACCGACGATTCTTTCACCGTGGCCATCATCCCATACACTCGCGAGAACACCAATTTCGCATTCATCAAGCCAGGCAGCGTGGTCAACCTGGAGTTCGACATACTCGGGAAGTATATCGCCCGTCTGCAGAGCTTCAATGATTGAGGCTGCAAAATGTAGGGGAATGATTTATCATGCCCGTTGGCTGAGCATTCGCTGATGGCGGGCATGATAAATTATGCCCCGACGGCTTGATATATGTTTCCGATGCCATCCCATTGCAGGGGCCGTGCCTTGTGCCGGCCCTTATTAATGTTTGACCTATTTAAAAAATGGACATTGTTTTAGTGGGTGGTAGTAATACGTTGCAAGCTAAATTCGCATTCGCTGATGGCGGGCATGATAAATCATGCCCCTACATATAGCTGACACTGAGCGTTTGGCCGATTGATTTGTCCAATCAGTCGTCATGCTTTAGGCAGTTCGTCGATGATAACGCACGATTTTGGGTGTTTAAACCTAAACTACTGTTAAATCGCTGAAATTTGTCTGCCAATCGTAGCCAAATATCCGCTAACATTTAATAAATGTGCTCATTTGTGTTGGAGTAATTCTGTTTTTGTCTACATTTGCAGTCAGAAACCAACTCCAAATTTCAAGATGAGGACAAAAAGATTGTTTTTAATATTGTCGGCTGCGGCGCTGATGCTTCCCCAGGGCGTGTCGGCGCGGCAGTGGACGTTGAAGGAGTGCATCGACTATGCACTGGCCAACAACATATCGATACGCAAGCAGGTGGTCAGCAGCAAGTCGGCCCACGAGGATGTGCTGCAGTCGAAAGCTGAGTTGCTTCCATCGCTCAGTGCCTCCACAAGCCAGAACGTCACCTACCGCCCCTTCCCTGAGACTGGCTCGGCCACAGTGGCCAACGGCTATGTGCAGCAGAGCGTCGACAAGGTGTACTACAACGGTTCCTACTCCGTCGACGCCAACTGGACAGTGTGGAACGGCAACCGCAACCGCAACCAAGTGAAGCTCAATGAGTTGACAGAGCAGCAAGCCCTTGTCGACTCCGCCATTCAAGCCAACTCCATCCAAGAGCAGATACTCAACCTCTACATCCAGATACTCTATTCCAAGGAAGCCATCACCGTCAACCAGCAGAGCCTTGAGACAAGCAAGAAAAACGAGGAGAGAGGCAAGGAGATGGTGGAAGTGGGCAAGATGAGCAAGGCCGACCTGGCCCAGCTGACAGCCCAGCGAGCCACCGACGAATACAACATCGTGGCCGCCGAAACCAACACACGCGACTACAAGCGGCAGCTGAAGCAGTTGCTTGAGATAACCGACGACGAAGACTTCGACGTGGTTACGCCCGAGGCCACCGACGCTGAGGCACTGGCCGAGATACCAGGTTTGCAAGATGTCTATCAGAAAGCGCTTGAGCACCGCCCCGAGATCTACGGGCAGAAGCTGGCGATGGAGAGCAGCGACCTGAGCATGAAGATAGCCAAGGCCGCCAACCTGCCCACAGTGTCGGCGCAGGTGGGAGTGGGCACCAACACTACCACCATGAGCAACGATGGCTGGGGCTCGCAGCTGAAGCAGAACCTCAACTTCGGCGGCGGCATATCGGTGAGCGTGCCGATACTCGACCAGAGGTCGCGCCGCACGTCGATGAACAAGGCCGCCCTGCAGCGCGAGTCGGCCATGCTGGAGTTGCAAAACCAGCAGACCCAGCTCTATTCCAACATCGAGAACTATTGGATTCAAGCCCTCAACAACCAGAGCCGCTTCCGCGCAGCCCAGGTCAGCGTGGAAAGTCAGCAGACCAGCTACGACCTGCTGTCGGAGCAGTTCCGTCTGGGGCTGAAAAACATCGTTGAGCTGATGACCGGCAAGACCAACCTGGTGCAGGCTCAGGAGAGCGAGCTGCAGAGCAAGTACATGGCCATCCTCTATCAGAAGATGCTGCAGTTCTATGCCGACGGCACCATGAAATGACAACACCGTGAAACATAAAAGAACATAAAGATATGAAAAAGAAACACATTAGCAAGCTGGTGATAGCCGTGGTGGTGATAATAGCCGCGGCAGTGGCTTTCTTCCTTTTGTCAAACAGGAAAGGGGAGGAGAAAATATCGTTCACCACGGCCAAGGTAACCAAAGTGAACATACAGAACAGCATCACGGCCACGGGTTCGATAGAGCCTGTAACGTCGGTTACCGTGGGTACCCAGGTGAGCGGCATCGTGAGCAAACTCTATGTCGACTACAACTCGGTGGTGAAGAAGGGCCAGGTGATAGCCGAGCTCGACAAGACCAACCTGATAAGCACCCTCAACACCGCCAAGGCCACACTGCAAAACGCACAGAGCAGCCTCGACTATCAGAAGTCGAACTTCAGCCGCTACGCCACGCTCTATAAGAAAGGCCTCGTCAGTGCCGACGACTATGAGTCGGCACGCCTGAGCTACCAGCAGGCCAAGGAGCAGGTGGCCTCGGCGCAGGAGGAAGTGAACAGGGCGCAGACCAACCTCGGCTACGCCACCATCACATCGCCCATCGACGGCATAGTGCTCTCGAAGAGCGTGGAGGAGGGCCAGACAGTGGCTGCCAGCTTCTCGACGCCTGAGCTGTTCACCATCGCCAAGGACCTGACGCAGATGGAAGTTGTGGCCGATGTTGACGAGGCCGACATAGGCGACGTGAAGGAGGGTCAGCGCGTAACGTTCACCGTCGACGCCTATCCCGACGACACCTTCAGCGGCTCAGTGAAGCAAGTGCGCCAGGAAGCCACCACCGACAACAACGTGGTAACCTACGAGGTGGTGATCAACGCCCCCAACGCCGACTTGAAGTTGAAGCCAGGACTTACGGCCAACGTTACCATCTATACGGCTGAGAAGACTGGCGTAACCAGCGTGCCGAGTAAGGCTCTCAGGTTCACTCCCACCAAGGAGACCGTGGGCAACTACAAGATACAGGACGTGTCAAACGCCAAGAACAAGGTGTGGACTCTGGAAGGCAACAAGATAGTGGCCCACAAGGTGAGCATCGGCATGACCGACGGCACCAACACCCAGATACTCAACGGCATCAGCCTCGGCACGTCGGTGGTTACTGGCATTGAGGAGGTGAAGGCCGAGGAGACCACGAGCAGCAACGACGAGCAGAGTCCGCTTGCTCCAGGCCCGAAGAAGGACGACAAGAAGAACAACAAGAAGAGCTGATAGTGTAGGGTGGAGGCCTGAAATGTAAAAGGCCCTGAACTTACATATTATTAATAACAACAAAAGAGCAATGGTAGAAAACAATTCTCAATCGCCAGAGCTTAACCCTCAGGCTGACAAGAAGGTAGTCATCGAGCTGCAAGACGTCAGGCGCGACTTTGTGGTGGGCGACGAGACCGTGCATGCCCTGAAAGGCGTGTCGTTCAAGATATACGACGGCGAGTTTGTTACCATCATGGGCAAGTCGGGCTCGGGCAAGTCGACCCTGCTCAACCAGCTCGGTTGCCTCGACACACCCACGAGCGGCGAATACCTGCTCGACGGCATACCAGTGCGCACGATGTCGAAGTCGCAACGCGCCGTGCTGCGCAACCGCAAAATTGGGTTCATATTCCAGAGCTACAACCTGCTGCCGAAGACCACAGCCGTGGAGAACGTGGAGTTGCCGCTGATGTACAATCCCAACGTGGGGTCGAAGGAGCGCTTCGAGCGTGCCGTGGAAGCGCTGAAGGCCGTCGGCCTTGGCGACCGGCTCTACCACAAGTCGAACCAGATGTCGGGCGGACAGATGCAACGCGTGGCAATAGCTCGTGCGCTGGTCAACAACCCGTCCGTCATCCTCGCCGACGAGGCCACCGGCAACCTCGACACGCGCACCAGCTTCGAGATATTGGTGCTGTTCCAGAAACTTCATGCCGAGGGCAGGACGATAATCTTCGTAACCCACAACCCCGACATTGCCAAATATTCGAGCCGCAACATACAGCTGCGCGACGGCGTGATCATAAGCGACGAGATCAACCACAACGTGCTGAGCGCCGCCGAGGGCTTGGCCGCGCTCCCGGCCAACTCCGACGAATAATAAACAGAGAGAACCATGAATTATTCCAATCTATTCAAAATAGCCTTCCGAGCCATAATGGCCAACAAACTGAGGTCGTTCCTCACGGCGTTGGGCATCATCATCGGCATAGCGTCGGTCATCACGATGCTTGCCATTGGCCAAGGCACCAAAAACTCGATACAGGCCAACATATCGGAGATGGGGTCGAACATGATAATGATCAACCCTGGAGCCGACCGCCGTGGTGGCGTGCAGCAAGACCCGTCGTCGATGGAGACGCTGAAGCTGACCGACTTCGACGCCATCAAGAACGAGTGCACCTACATCAAGGCCATCTCGCCGCAGGTGTCGTCGAGTGGACAGTTCATCTATGGCAATGAGAACACGCTGTCGAGCATCTATGGCGTCAATCAGGACTACCTCGAGATACGCCAGTTGAAGGTGGCCGACGGCGAGATGTTCACCGACCAGGACATCAAGTCGAACGCCAAGGTCTGCCTGCTCGGCCAGACGGTGATCGATGAGCTCTTCCCCGACGGCAGCGACCCCATCGGCAAGGTGATCAGGTTCAAGTCGATACCTTTCCGCGTGATTGGCGTGATGGAGAAGAAAGGCTACAACTCGATGGGCATGGACCAAGACAACTTTGTGCTGGCTCCATACACTACTGTGATGAAGCGCATCCTGGCACAGAACTATCTCGGCCAGATACTCTGCTCAGCCACCATTGAGGGCGTAACCGACAAGGCCACCGAGCAGATGGAGCAGATACTTCGCCGCACCCACAAGCTGAAGGACGCCACCGACACCACCGAGGGCGACGACGACGACTTCACCATCCGCTCCCAGGAGGAGCTGGCCAACATGATGAACTCCACCACCTCCATGCTCACCATCCTGCTGGGCTGCGTGGCCGGCATCTCGCTCATCGTGGGTGGCATCGGCATCATGAACATAATGTACGTCAGCGTTACCGAGCGCACTCGCGAGATAGGCTTGCGCATGAGCGTGGGAGCGCGAGGAGTCGACATACTAAACCAGTTTTTGATAGAGGCAATAATGCTCAGCATCACAGGCGGACTGATAGGCGTCTTGCTTGGAGTGGGGGCCAGCTACGCCGTCAACCTGCTGGCCCACTGGCCCATCGGCATACAGATGTGGACGATAGTGATGAGCTTCGCCGTATGTACATTCACCGGAGTCTTCTTCGGATGGTATCCTGCCAAGAAAGCGGCCCAGCTCGACCCGATAGAAGCCATACGCTATGAGTAAGCCACGGTTAAACAAGTCGGTTCTTGTCCACCTTGGCGTTTGGACGCTGGTGTTTCTCTCGCCGCTGATGCTGTTGCACCCTGGCGAGAGGCTCACCATTGCGAGCTTTCTGGAGCGGCTGCCGTGGCCGCTGATGCTCTGCATAGTGTTCTACGCCAACTACTTCTTCCTGGCCGAGGAACTCTACAAGGGCAAGAAGGTGAGGTTCTTTGTTGTGAACATAGCAATGATACTTGTGCTGGCCATTGGCACCAACCAGTGGAACTTCTATGTCTGGAGGTCGGAGCACAAAAACCACAAGCCTCGTAGGGAGCGCGTGGAGCGGCGGCCACCGATACTGTTCGACGCTGTGATGACGCTTCGCGACCTGTTCACGCTCAGCGTGGTGGCGGCGCTCTCCACATCGTTCATCTACGCACGCAAGCTGACCGAGGCCGACAAAGCCCGCCAAGAGGCCGAGAAGGCCAAGACCGAGGCTGAGCTGAGCAACCTGCGCTCGCAGATAAATCCCCACTTCCTGCTCAACACGCTCAACAACATCTACGCCCTGACAGCTTTCGACCAGACCAAGGCGCAGACGGCGATAATGGAGCTGTCGAAGATGCTGCGCCACATCCTCTACGACAATCAGGAGAAGACCGTCAACATGAAGGATGAGGCCGACTTCATCCACAACTATGTCAATCTGATGAAGCTGCGCCTGGCCGGCAACGTGGAGATAGAGGAGAATGTCAGTCTGCCCGACCCATGCTATGCCCGCGTGGCGCCGATGATATTCATATCGCTGGTGGAAAACGCCTTTAAGCATGGCGTGAGCCCAACGGAGAGGAGCTATATACACATCAACTTGTCGGCTGACGACGATAAGATAGTGTGCCACATCGTCAACAGCAACCACCCCAAGACGCAGCAAGACCGCAGTGGCCACGGCATCGGGCTGACCAACGTGCGCCGCAGACTTGAACTGTCGTATCCTGGACGGTATGAGTGGAATGTGGAACTAAACCAAGAAAACAACGAATATTCTTCAAAAATAACAATTTATGATACTAAATTGCGCGATAATAGATGACGAGCCATTGGCCGCCGAGCTTTTAGAGAGCTATGCCAAGAAGACACCGTTTCTCAACGTGAAAGGAGTGTTCAACAGTGCTGTACAGGCCATAAAGTGTGTAAGGGAAGATCACATCAACCTGCTCTTCCTCGACATACAGATGCCGGAGTTGAGCGGATTGGAGTTTGCCAAGATACTGCCGCCGGAAACCAAGGTGGTGTTCACCACGGCGTTCAGCCAGTATGCCGTGGAGAGCTACAAGGTCAATGCCATAGGCTATCTGGTGAAGCCGATAAGCTATGAGAGCTTCCTTGAGGCCTCGCAAAAGGCGTTGGAATACTTCCAGAACCAGCAACGCACGGCTCTGACCACCTCAGACCGCTACTTCTTTGTGAAGAGCGACTACAAGTTGGTGAAGATCAGGTTCGAAGACTTGGTCTACATCGAGGGTTTGAAGGACTACGTGAAGTTCTATGTTGACAACATCGACAAGCCTGTTACAAGCCTGATGAACTTGAAGAAGGTGGTGGAGTTTCTGCCCTCAAGTGAGTTCATGCGCATCCACAGATCCTACATCGTCAACCTCTCGAAGGTTACGGGCATTGAGCGTGGCCGCTTTATGATAGGCCAAACCGCACTGCCCGTCTCCGACAGCTATAAGGACATAGCCGACCAGTTTATCGACGGCCATGTCATATCGTAGAGCTGACTGCAGGGTGGGGCAGTGTCAGTCGCGCTGAAGCGTTACCGCCATCAGCCCCACCACCACATCGTTGGACAGCGTGCGCACTGTCAGACTGCGCAACCTCTTGCCCGGATTGAGTGGCATCTTCAGCATCTGAGCCGCTCCTCCGGGCAGTTCCCTTCCATACACTGGCTCTATGTTCATCAGTTTGCCGAGGTCTCGGCTGACGTCGCCAGTACCGAGGCACACTCTGTATGGCCGTGGTTCGAGGCTTCGGAATGCTTTGCCGTCGGTGAAGAAGTCTTGCTCTATTGGGCACCAGTTGTATGGGTTCATCAACGGCATGGTCGTAGTTGTGCCGTCGGTATAGCTGGCCGTTACCACAGCGTTGTCCATCTTGAATTGCATGTGGTTGGTGCTGCCGGCCAAGAGCAGGTAGGCGTAGCTCGCTCGACCGTTCAAAGCCACTGTTATGCTGTCGGGATAGTTGTCCCAAAGCGAAGTGTAGGCTATATTCTTGCCCTTGGCGGGAGTGCTGAAGGGTATGCCCGCGACGGCGAACACGCCTTTCTTTATGAGCGTGCGGAACACAGAGTCGCTTATCACAGGCTTGTAGAGAGGATGGCACCATTCGCCTACGCCTTGTGTGGGTATTTCAAGCGATGTTGTTTTGGGGCGCGGCGAGAGATATTCGTTGTTGAATATGTCGCTCACATTGGCGTTCATCACCTTGCTAATGTCAACTCTTTGCAACTTTGCGTTTGGTTCTGGTTCGCCAAGACCATACTTCTCAATGTCGATGCCGGCTTGGGCTGTCTCCACTGGCATCGGTTTTTGTGCGGGCAAAGCCAATTGGAGCGACTGCTCGGTGGCGTCGGTGCCAATGGCTGTGGCAAATCCGCCCTTGCCATCAGCCACACGAAACACGATCTTCATGTTGCCACAAGGGAAGTTCTGCCTCACCATGATTCTGCACTCACCCTTATTATCTGCCAAGTAGCGGTAGGAAAGATATGGCGTTCTCACTTCCACGCTGTCCCATACTCCGGCAAAACCTGGAGTTATGTGGCATTCGCCTTCAAGACCATGCGGCTCAATGCCAAACACGCCTTGCACGAGGGCTCTCGACGCTGTGCCCACCACGTCGCCGAAGTCGCGATAGCATTCGCCACGCGCCGCGTCGTAGTAGCTCACCTGCCCGAAGTTGCCCGGACTGTGCCCCAGATACATGTTGTCCATAATGGTGCCGCGCATCAGCCTCATGCCTTCCTGGTTGTTTCCAGCGCTGAAGCATGCCAAGGCCGTGTGCATAACCTCGGCAGGCGCCACATTATTTATACTCCACGAGTATGGCATCCAGTCGGACGTGGAGCACACCCATGCGTCGTGGCTTGTGGGTGATGGAACATTGATGCCCAATGAGTCGTAATGGGCTGTGTTCCATTCCACCTTGATGTGAGGCAGACAGTGCAGAGCTATCGAGGCGTTGTAGAGTTGACGTTGACTGCCCATCTGGCAGTCGATGGGAGTGTAGTAGCTCCATGCCGCCGCATCGGTGTGCAGTCGTTGAAGTCCCATGCGGTCGATGTATTCCGCCCAATGGTCGCCAGTCCAAAGGGTGCTGTTGGCGGCTTTTAGAATTTTGTCGGCACGGCTGGTATAGTCGCTGGCATTCGGCAGAGCGAGTAGGCTGGCCACCTTTGCCGCCAAACGGTTCAGCCGATAGTTGTAGGCTGTGCTGTGCGCAGCCTCGCCACCACCATAATATAGCGCGTCGCTCGCCCAGATGCAAGCGTAGCCGTCGTAGAGACCGTTGCCGTCAGGGTCGTAGTTGCGGTTCTCCCAGTCGATTGTGCGCTTCAGCACTGGCCACATTCGTCGCATATATGCTGTGTCGGGGCAATACTCAAAGTGCCATAGCAGCTCGTCGGCATAGTTCAAGTTCATGTCGTAGTGGTTCATCTGGTCGCTGCGGTTGGGGTTGCGGCAAATATAGCCGTTGGAGTACATCTGCGTGCCCCACTTCTTTTCGGCTCTTGCAAGATGGAGCGCTGAGTCTTGGTTCGGATGCGGATATACAGGCTCCACGTTGACCACCTGACTTGCCGCGTAGGCGTCGAAGTGCTCGTTTTGACGCTCCCACCAGCCCAGCACGTCGCCCACAAAGCCAGCACGCCATCCAGCCAGCGGCATCCGCCAACCTATTGCGCCATGGAGCCATGTGTGGGTGTCGCCATCCCAGATGCCATTGGCGGCTAAGGTGAGTGCGCTGCCGAGGGTGTTGAAATATGGGTCGGGGGTGGTAAATGTGATTGTGCCTGCCCATTGCTGGTTGCTCAATAGTGTGCTGGCATATTCCGACGCGTCGTCTAACAGTTCGAAACTGTCAACACCATTGAGCTTGAGGCATGTCTCATTGCCTATCTTGAAAGAGAACTCCTTGCGGCTTGGCTGCACTGCGGCCGGTTCGAAGCTGCCAGGCTTGTCGGCTCCCATGTCGCCGTTGCGGTTGAGTTTCGTGTTGGCTATCTCGCCAGTGACAATCTTCAGTTCCACTGGCTCGCCATCAATGCTTGCAAACCACAGTGCAGACTCGCTCTCTATCGGCGCGACCACGCTCAGCCTCAGCAGGCGGCTGCCCCAAGCCTTGTCTTTGACCAAGTAGCTCCTTTGTCCGTCTTTATATGTAGATTTGCACCATTCAGCCGAGTCGAGCCTGAGGCCATTGGCATACATGCGTATGTTGCGGTAGAGTTTCTTCTTGTAGGAGGCGAAGATGGGACGGTCTGATGTCTCAATGCGATACTCTGTGTATCCGCCATACAGTGCTCGGGTGTAGCAGTTATGACCGTTGACGCATGCAAAGCCACCGTTTTCCGGGTAGTATTGCAGCGAGCGCTCCATCTTCATGCGGGCTGTGTTGTAGGAAGTCGACTCGATAAGGTCGCCGATTCTTTTCTGCGCCGTTGAGACCATTGGCAGCAGAATCAATGGCAGCAGAAGTAGTTTGCTTGTTGTCATTTGTCTATTGTTTGTTTTTGGCTGACAGTGTTTGGCTGATGTTTTGCTCGCGGTGGATCACGTGTACCTCCACGCCGAACTTCTGGTTGATGTGCTCGGCCAGATGCTGCGCCGAATAGACGCTGCGGTGCTGGCCGCCGGTGCATCCGAAGCAGAACATCAGGCTGGTGAAACCACGTTGCAAGTAGCGGCTGACGTGATGGTCGGCCAACTTGTAGACGCTGTCGAGAAATGTGATTATCTCGCCGTCGTCCTCCAGAAACCTTATCACGGGCTCGTCGAGACCCGTCAGATTTTTGTAAGGCTCATAGCGGCCAGGGTTGTGGGTGCTGCGGCAGTCGAACACGTAGCCTCCACCGTTGCCCGATGGATCGTCGGGTATGCCTTTGCGATAGGAGAAGCTGTAGACGCGCACCACCAGAGGGCCGCGGTTGTCATATTTCGAATAGGTGGCGGGGCCGTCTTCGGGCCGTGCGTCGTAAATGTTGCTCTCTGTGGTCCGGTAGCCATCGGTGCGTGTCTGCCTCGTCTGTGCAGGACTGAATTGTGGCAACTCGGTGAGCTGTCGGAGCATGCCGGTAAGGTAAGGGTAGGGGAAAGCGTCTTTCAACTGTAGCAGCTCCCGTAGGTTCTGTATGGCAGGCGGAATGGAGTTGATGAAGTGCGGCTTGCGCTCGAAGTAGCCGCGGAAGCCGTAAGCGCCAAGCACTTGCAGCGTCCTGAAAAGCACAAAGAGCGACAGCCGATGGACAAAATGCCTCACCGAGGGCACCTCGGTGTAGTTCTTCAGGCTGTCGTAGTATTCGTAGATGAGGTTGCGGCGCAACTTATGTGAGTAGAGTGCCGAGGCCTGCCATAGGAACGAGGCCACGTCGTAGTAGAATGGCCCCTTGCGGCCACCCTGAAAGTCGATGAAGTGGGGATTGCCTTCAGCATCAAGCATTATGTTGCGGGCTTGGAAGTCGCGATACATGAACGACTCCATCGGCTCAGATGTCAAGTCCTTGGCAAAGAGGTGGAAGTTGGCTTCAAGCTTCAACTCGTTGAAGTCGAGCCCGGTGGCTTTGAGAAAGCAATATTTGAAGTAGTTGAGGTCGAAGAGCACACTTTCCTCGTTGAATTCTGGCTGCGGATAGCAGTTGCTCCAGTCGAGGCCACGCGCCCCCCTTATCTGTATGTTTGGCAATTGGCGTATGGTGCGCTTCAGAAGTTCTTGCTCCTGCTGGTTGTAGCGTCCTCCGGCGTCGCGTCCACCCTTTATCGCGTCGTAGAGCGAGGTGCTGCCGAGGTCGGTTTGCAGATAGCGCATCTCGTCGTCGGTAGCGGCAAGCACTTCTGGCACTGGCAGTTGGCGCAGATGAAAGTGGTTGGCAAGGTAGATGAAGGCGTGATTCTCCTCGCGGCTTGTGCCTATCACACCTATCACAGGCTTTTGTCCACGTGCCGTAATGCGGTAGTAAGAGCGGTTGCTCCCTTGCATTGGCAGGCGAGCCACGTTGGCTTCTCGCCGGCCGCTCCACCGTGTGTATAGTTCGAGCAGTTGTTCCACCTTGCGTCAGTCTTTGTCGGAGTTTAAGTCGCTCATCACCTTGTCGCTCATCTCTTTGCGGCGGCGTTTGTCGTCGATGTTCTTCAGCACTCCGTCTATTACAAAGAGCACCAGCAAAATGCCCATCGTCATCAGAAATGACCTGGTCAAATACAACAGTCCCCCACACACGATGAAGAAGATGAGGAACATTTTCCAGTTAAGCTTGAATTTCATGTTGCAAATTTAGTCAAAATTTCGCTATAATGGCAATGATTGCATTAAAAAAATAAATATGATTATCCGCAATAAGGTGAAGAGCCCTAACGGGGCTCAATCATGCTTAACCCCAAACTAAGTGAAACGCAAGTCTGGGGTGTGCAAGTGTCTTCTGCAACAACCTCGAGGAGGCTGAATAGCACGAAGTGCGCAGTGGTCAGTTGTCTCAAAGTGGAGGTATAGTGCGCACTGCGTGCTATTGTGCTCCCTCGGGGCACATTGGGGGTGACGTTTTGCTCCCCCAGTCTGCAGTCGCTGCGCTCCTTTAGCTTGCATTATTCATAGATTGCTGTCGTTATACTTGCCAATTGCAGGGGCCGTGCCTTGTGCCGGCCCACAAACAATGTTATAACCTTTTTAAAAGAAGTCGAACATTAATGTGGGCCGGCACAAGGCACGGTCCCTGCATAGGGAGAAAGTAATATCTGTACCCTATGAATAATTCAGGGTAGACTGTTAAGCATGATTCAGCGTCTCCGACGCTGCTTTCCCCCAATAAGCGGATAATCATTAAAATTAATATCAGTAACGCTCAAATAATCACTGGGATTTGTATAAACAAAAAATCGGATGTCATCACGACGCCCGATTTTCAAAAAACAAACTACTTAAAAACTAATCTACTAAAACAAATCAAAAAAATATCATTTTGCGGAATTGCGTCCGCATTTTGTCTTTACAGGCGAATGTCATATTCGCATTTTCTATTGCTGGTTGCAAAGGTATAGCTTTTCTATTTTATATGCAATAAAAATGTTGGATTTTTCTTGTTTTATTTCATTTTTAACAAAAAGGAGGCGAATTAGTTTCAATCCGCCTCCTTTTTGATAACTCTATGTTGCAATTTCTTGATTACATCATACCCGGCTGACCTTGCGGCATGGCTGGTTTCTCCTCAGGCTTGTCCACCATGACACACTCTGTTGTGAGCATCATGCCGGCAATGCTTGCGGCGTTCTCCAGTGCCACACGTGCCACCTTGGCAGGGTCAAGTATGCCAGCCTGGCGCAAGTCCTCGAAAGTGTCGGTGCGGGCGTTGTAGCCAAAGTCGCCTTTGCCCTCGCGCACCTTGTTGACTATCACAGAACCCTCGCCACCAGCGTTGGCGACAATCTGGCGCAGAGGCTCCTCGATGGCACGCTCCACAATGTTGATGCCAGTCTGCTCGTCGGCATTGTCGCCCTTCAGGTCTTTCAGAGCGTCGAGAGCACGGATGTAGGTGGTACCACCGCCAACAACGATGCCTTCCTCAATTGCGGCGTCGGTGGCGCGAAGGGCATCGTCAACGCGATCCTTCTTCTCTTTCATCTCAACCTCACTGTTGGCGCCGACATAAAGCACAGCCACGCCACCGGCCAGCTTGGCCAGACGCTCGTGCAGCTTCTCCTTGTCGTAGCTGCTTGTGGTGTTCTCAATCTCGTTCTTGATCTGAGCCACGCGAGCCTGGATGGCCTCTTTCGTGCCATTGCCATTGACGATGGTTGTGTTGTCCTTGGTGATGGTAATCTTCTCGGCCGAACCAAGCATCTCGAGAGTGGCTTGCTCAAGCTTCAAGCCCTTGTCCTCGCTGATGACAACGCCACCTGTGAGCACGGCGATGTCCTCAAGCATGGCCTTGCGGCGGTCGCCAAAGCCAGGAGCCTTGACAGCGCAAATCTTCAGACCTGCGCGCAGACGGTTGACAACGAGCGTGGTAAGAGCCTCAGAATCGACATCCTCAGCGATGACGAGCAACGGACGGCCACTCTCGGCGGCAGGCTGCAGAATGGGCAGGAAGTCCTTGAGGTTGCTGATCTTCTTGTCGTAGATGAGTATGTATGGGTTGTCCATCACGCACTCCATCTTGTCGGTGTCGGTTACAAAGTAGCCGCTCAGATAACCACGGTCGAACTGCATGCCTTCCACCACGTCGATGTGGGTGTCGCGGCTCTTGCTCTCCTCGATGGTGATCACGCCGTTGTTGCTCACCTTGCGCTTGGCGTCGGCAATGAGCTTGCCAATCTCAGGGTCGTTGTTGGAGCTGACGGTGGCCACTTGCTCTATCTTGCCGTAGTCGTCGCCCACCTGCTCAGCGTTGTCCTTGATGTAGCTTACCACTTGGTTCACAGCCTTGTCGATGCCACGCTTCAGATCCATCGGGTTGGCTCCTGCGGTAACATTCTTCATACCCTCGGTAACGATGGCCTGGGTGAGGATGGTGGCAGTAGTGGTGCCGTCGCCGGCATCGTCGCCTGTCTTGCTGGCCACGCTCTTCACGAGTTGAGCACCAGTGTTCTCAAACTTGTCCTCGAGGTCAACTTCCTTGGCCACTGTTACACCATCCTTGGTTATCTGCGGTGCGCCAAACTTCTTCTCAATCACCACGTTGCGACCCTTGGGGCCAAGTGTTACCTTCACTGCGTCGGCAAGTTTGTCAACGCCCCTCTTGATGAGGTCGCGAGCATCCACGTCGTATTTGATTTCTTTTGCCATGATTTTCTTTTGTTTTATGTGTTGTTATAATAATATAATGTATAACTCTGATTACTCACAGACCACTGCGAGCACATCGCTCTGGCGCATCATGAGATATTTCTCGCCATCGTTCTCTATCTCGGTGCCTGAATATTTGCCATAGAGCACCTCATCGCCCTCTTTGAGCACCATGGGCTCGTCCTTCTTGCCGTCGCCCACAGCCACAACTTTGCCACGCTGCGGCTTCTCTTTGGCTGTGTCGGGAATGATGATTCCACCTACTTTTTCCTCGGCCGGTGCGGGGAGCACCAGCACTCTGTCTGCCATTGGTTTGATTTTCATGATTTTCTTGTTTTTATGTTTGTTGTTTATTTTTCTGCTTTTTGCTATGCCAAAACCGTGCCAAACATTGTCGGCTGACATTTTTGACGCGCAATGTTGTCAGAGGCTGACAGTTTTGTCATAACGTCGATGCCAATGTGGAACACATTGTAGCGATGCAATGCAAAGTAAATCATGGCAACGCAAAGGTCGTTGTGCCGCTCACCCTCCGACCTCACAACAGACTAATGATACACAGGATCCTACTGTAAACCTTGCACGACTTTCGCTATTGTACATCATCCTTATGCAGGGTGCGCCACTTGTGCCGGCCATTATTAATCCCAAATAGGTCATTAGGAAGTGTCTTTCATAAAAATGATGTCGGAGACATCACCGCTCGATAACCGAGGGTGCTTGCACCCTCGG
>CAZRSL010000047.1:0-20809 GCA_964602785.1 uncultured Prevotella sp. | reverse complement strand
TCGACCCGATTCGCCACGACATAGAGGCGGGACTGCCTGTGTTTGGCACTTGCGCGGGGATGATACTCCTTGCACGAAAGGTGGAGGGCGAACAAGCCAAACGACTGGCCACCATGGACATAGTGGTGCGCCGCAACGCCTACGGGCGGCAACTTGGCAGCTTCAGCACTGAGGCCCTGATGAAAGGTGTGGGGCGCATACCAATGACGTTCATTCGTGCGCCCTACATCGAGAGTGTCGGCCCCGAGGCCGAACCCCTTGCCGTGGTGGATGGCCACATTGTTGCAGCAAGGCAGGGCCGGCAGTTGGCCACGTCGTTCCATCCCGAATTGGGCGACGACCTTAGTGTACACAGATATTTCCTCGATATATGCTCAGAAGCTATTAGTGGAAAAGGTCGCCTTCTACGAGCATGATAAATCATGCCCCTACGTAATAGGCAGATTGACTGCGCTTTGTAGGGGCAAGATTATCATGTGCGCAGGGCTGGCACAAGGCACGACTTCTGTACAGGATGAATGCCGGTAGAATCAGAAAGCGACGGCCTTGACCGAATATGGTGGCAAGGTGATGGTCTGCCCATGCTCAGTCGACGTGGTCAGCTGAGTCGTTTTGTCGGTGGGTTGACCTGTCATGGTCTGCGACGTGTAGCTTTCTGGCAGACTGATGCCGTCGAGGCTGAGGCGCAGCTCCACGGGCAATGCGTTCACCACCTTCAGGTATTTCTGGCCCGTCTTGCTGTCAGCCACAACGCTTGCCGCCACGCGGTAGCCAAGCTCCGGTGGCATTTGTATGCTTGAGGCAATGTAGCGGTCGCCCTGATGAGTGCCGAAGAGCAACTGAGTGTAGTAGCTTGGCGTGAGGGCGGTGATGCGCTGGTTGTCGAAATAAATCATGTCGGGATTCCAATTGGGGTACCGCTCATGGCAGAGCAAGGGAGCGTAAGACGTCATGCTGACCACATCGGCGTTGCGCTCAATGTTACACAAGTGGATGGCCTCGGCCAGCGCACTCTCCATAGTGCGAGTGCGCGAGGCATATTCGCCGAGATACACCTTCGGCGCGGTGCGGTCGTAGTGGTCGTAGTAGTCCTGGTGATGGAGGAACCAGCCCGTCGACTCGTAGTAGTGCTCGTCCACCATGTCAAGCAGGGGCTTGTTTGCCTTGGCCAACCGCCACCCCTCGATGTAGTCGGAAGATGGAGCGTGGAACGGTCCCACCGTGCCGCACACCTCAATCTGCGGGTAGCGGGCTTTGATGGCGCGGCAAATCATCAAGTATCTTTCCTCAAAGGCAGTGGAAATCAAGTCCTCGTTGCCAATGCCTATCATCTTCAGGCCGAATGGCGCGGGATGGTCAGCATCGGCACGCAGTTTGGCCCACTTCGAAGTTTGGGGGTCGCCGTTGGCCCATTCTATCATGTTCAGGATTTCGTCGATATAGGCTGGCATGTCGTCCATGCTGATGCCGCCCTGTTGTCCGGCCAGTCCGTAGGCGTCGGCCCGCGAGTTTTGGCAAGGCACACCGGCTGCAAGCACTGGCAGCGGTTCAGCTCCGATGTCCTCGCAGAACTGGAAATACTCGTAGAAACCAAGGCCACGGCTTTGGTGGTAGTTCCATATATTTGGCGCAGGGCGGCGGTCTTTCAGCTCACCGACGGTCTCGTTCCAGTGGTAGATGTTGTCGATGCCCTGCCCGTGGCTCATGCAACCTCCCGGGAAGCGCATGAAGCGCGGGTGCAAAGCGGCTATTGCCTCGGCCAAATCCTTGCGCAGCCCGTGGCCGCGATAGGTCTCAGAGGGGAAGAGCGACGCCATGTCGATGGCTACAGTGCCTTTCCGCGGGCCTACTATGCGCAGTTGTGTGATGGCAGGTCTGTTCTTATAGCGTGTGGAGTTGAGATTGATGTTGTATTGTGCCCAAATGTCACCCTTGACGGTGATGCTCGCCTCTGCTCTTGCATTGCCGAGACTGTCAACAAGAGCCACTTTGATGGTTGATTTCTTGCTGTTCAGGTTTCTCGCATAAACAGAAAAACTGTACACAGCCCCTGTGTCAGCTATGCCATGCCATCCCAGATTAAATAATGTGTCGGCACCTATGATGGCATAGTGGGCGTTGTTTTGGCTCAAAGGTTGCCCAGTGGCAATGTTGACAGGCTTTGACGAGTGCCAAGCGGTGGTGGAATTGTAGGCTTTGTTGTCGTTGGAGGTGAACTCGAAGTCGCCGTTTTGCAACAGTTCGGCATAGAGTCCGCCGTCGGCGGCGTGGCTGATGTCCTCGAAGAACACACCTATCAAACGGTCGGAGATGGACTTTTGGTTGTCAGGATAGACGTGGAGGGTGGCACTGACAGGCGTGGTGAGGGTTGAGAAGCGTCGCGAGTCGTCGCGCATTGTCTCACTGCTAAGCTCAGCGTCAGCCTTTCGGGCGTTGAATTCCTTGACGACCTGAGCCGCCAAATCGGCGCCAACGCTGAACAGCTGGCCCACCATCGGCTTGCCGTCAACATCCACCGTGTCGCGGTGTAGTGCATCCACAGGCATAGTTGCTGCTCTTGAGGCCGAGAAATGGCGGAATTCAGCATCTGCATCCACTGCATAGACTTTTCCGTGCGACGTGTAGGCAACGGTGAATGTGCCGTTGGCGTTCTCGCTCAGTGTTGTCTTGCTCACCCCATGTTCCCGCAGACGGGGATAGTCTTGCGGCCGCCAGTTGACGAGGTCGTCGCTATATGTGGCCGCAAACGTCGGTGCTGTCTCGTTAACCTGCCACACTGCGCGCCACGTGCCGTCGCTGGCTCTGAGCACGTGGGGCTGGATCATCCGCTTGTCGTGTCCCCATGGGCCGTAGTCGGACGAGCACAGCTGCCCCAGGTCGGTGAATCCAAGACCCGCTGTGTCGGTGGCTATGTGCAGTCCAGCCTTCTCGCCAGGGCTGTAGATGAAAATTCGAGTGTCGGCGTTTTGGGCTGACGCTTGCAGTGTGATTAGGCAAATCGTCAATAGTGCTGCCAGGCTGAAGATGTTGGGCTTTCTCATGGTTTGGTTTTGTTTTACTGTCTGCAAATTTAGCATTTATCTGTCAAAGGCCAATGCCTTATTTGGAAAAAATGATGCACAAATCGTGATTTCAGCTAAGTAAGTCGGTCGGGAGAAACGTATTATGATAAAACTTCAACTATATACACCAAACTCCAAATCTTCACTGAAATATCCGCCAAGCCCACGCAGCGCCCTATCAGATGAGTGCATCGGCATCAACAGTTGGCTGCAATAGGGCAGGTTGGCAGTCTCAACGTTGTGGAACTTCTTTAGCATCCACGACATGTTACTGACGCAAAGTTATAAAAGATATTTGCATTTTCGGGCAGAAAAGTTGTAACTTTGCAACGAGAATGAGTTACAACGAGACCATAGACAACTACATCTACGACGAGGAGAACCCTTACACCCAGGCCAACGACCTCTGGGATGGTTTTTTCTCACAGCATCAAGACGAGATAGACGAGCGTCCGTGGGTTCAGGCCGACAGTCTGTCGCACCGCAACGAGCTGAACCGACAAGTGAGCGACATGCTCGACCGCGTGCTGACGGCAGAGGACGATAACGAGCTGGTGCGCTTATATTTCGGCATTGGTCGCCGCCGCCACACCATGGAGGAGTTGGGCATACTGTTTGGCGGCGAGGACGTAGTGGCTGTCATGCTTCATGATGCTATGGAGAAGTTGCGTTATTCCGACGAGATTCTTGATATATACCGATACCTGCACCACTGAAGGCTTGCGGGCTACACTTTCTGAGCATAGAATTTGGCCACCCGTTCAGCCTCAAGCGACATTCTGCGGTTGCTGATGCGTCTCTTGTAGCGGAAAAGTTCTGTTTCCACTTGTCGCAACGCCTTAATCCGCCAGTTGCCGCAGACGCGTCCGTCGAGCAGAATGACAGGCTGGAAGATGCCGAAACGGTTGTAGGCTTTGTGCTCATGTCGGCTCTCAACGGCCAGGTGTCGGCTCTTGTAGCCTATCAGATATTCATCGTAGGGTGGCAGAAACAGCAGTGAGGCTCCGTTGGTGCTGTCTTCCTTTAGGCAACTGATGTGAACGAGCATTGGCACCCCGTCCACTTCCACCTCTTGCAACTCGCTCGATATAGCCTCAATGCCTTTTTTGCATTTCGATTTTGCCAATCCTGTCCACCAACAGAAGTCGTCGACGGTGGCAGGGCTGTGGCTTTGGAAATATAGCCGGGCCAACTGCGCCATAGCCTCAGACTCTTGCAATGGCTTGTTGGGTTTGGCTATCCGCCCTTCTGTAAGTGCCCACGTCTGAAAGCGGCCTTCCATGCGGCCCGAGGCGATAATCCCGGCCACCTCGGCTTGCATTATGAAAAGGTGGACGTGGATCCGATCGGCAGGAAATCCGACTTCTCTCAGCTTCTCAGCAATCTGACGCTTGGTAAGCGAGGCTCCGTCGCCCATCTGTTCTGGCAGTGCGGCGTTCACTTCGTCAAACAATCTCTCATCAATATCGGCTGCCACGTAGCTCTGCCACGACCGCATGCTTCTTTGGTTCTGTTCCCTGCACAGCTCCACCATCATCCAGTAATCGTCAACGGCCACAGTCTGCACGGTGCATCGCAGCAGGTGGGAGCGCACAATCTCGCCCTTCTCCAAAGCCTTTGCCACTTCAGCAAAGGCGGGATTCCTCATCCTCATGCCGATGGCCCAAGCAAACATGCGATAGTCTTGCGACTGCATGGAACCCAGATGCGCCACCACCTGCCTCGGGCTGACGACAGTGGAACCGACTAACAGTTGCGAGCGCAGTCTGATATGTGTTGCTTCTTCATTGGTCATGGCTTCGGTAATTTGCTTTGCAAAGTTAACAATTTCATCTGAAATCCGCTGCCAATAGCCAGCACTTTTGTAACTTTGCACCATCGGGCATCATTTCAGCCCGAACAGTGGTCTGAACAGAATGAGAATAGTCAATTTCAAAGGCGGACTTGGCAACCAGATGTCGATATATCTCTTTGCCCTTTGGCTCGGCAGGAGGCATCCTGGCGAACGGATTTACGGCTCTTACTGGTCGGGCACACTGCGCGAGCATACCAGCTTCCAATTAGACAAAGTTTTCCACCTCACTTTGCCGCCCCGCTCCTGGCTGACCGACCAGCTTAGCCGCATGGTCTACCTGATGGAGCGACTTGGCATTGTGTCGACAGAGGAGACTCCACGCAGCCTCTTCTACAATGGCACGTGGCTCGATAAACGGTATTGGAAAGGCACCGACATCAGTCAGGCGTTCACTTTCAACTGCTCTCGGCTTTCGGAGCGCAATCTGGAATATCAAATGCAGATTGTGGGGAGCGTTTCGGTGGCTGTCCACGTCAGACGCGGCGACTATCAGAGTCCACAGTATAAGGCGTGGTTTGGCGACTTCTGCACACTCGACTATTATCGCCGTGCCATCGATGCCATACGCGAAAAGGGTGGGGGAGCATTGAGGTTCTTTGTCTTTTCCGACGATTTGGCGTGGGCGCGGAGCAATCTTGGCTTGGAGGATGCTGTTTATGTCGAGGGAAACAGTGGCGACGACAGCTGGGCCGACATGTACCTCATGTCGCTCTGCCACCATAACATAATAGCCAACAGCACCTTCTCCTTTTGGGCCGCCATGCTCAACCGCCACGCCGACAAGCTGGTCTTTTATCCCCGCCGCTGGTTTGTGTGGCCCAATCCAGACATATTCCCTGAGAGCTGGATGCCGCTCTGACATATATTCAATTATCCAAACGTAGGGGCATGATTCATCATGCCCGCTTCTTACACCGTTTTGCGGACATGATAAATCATGCCATTTAATAGATGCTGTAGCCGTTCTCGCGGCAGAAGTCTTTGGCTGGCTCGTAGCCTTGGGCTGTGGCGCGGTGAATCCACTTCAGTCCAAGGCGTTTGTCCTGCTTCACCCCTCGGCCGTTCATGTAGAACCACCCGATGCAGAACTGCGAGAATGCGTCGCCAGTCTGTGCCGCCTGCTCATACCAGAAGGCCGACTCGGCCTCGTCTTTGGGCAGTCCGTCTCCGTTCCAGTAGTCGGCGCCGAGGTTCTTCATGCTCTGTACGTGGCCTTGCCATGCCGCTTCCATCCACCAGTGGTTGGCCTCCCGATGGTCTTCGGCCACGCCTTTGCCTAAATAGTAGGCGTTGGCCAAGTTCACTTGCGACTGCATGTCGCCTTGTCGCGCCGCCTTCTCGTACCACTTGCATGCATTCTCGTCGCTCTGCGCCACTCCGTCGCCGTTGTAGTAGCATTCAGCCACGTTGTAGCAGGCGTATGTGTCGCCGTGCTCGGCTGCTTGCAAATACCATGTGAAGGCCATGGCATGGTCCTCAACCACGCCACGCCCCGTGTGATAGCACACCCCGAGGTTGTTCATCGCCTTAGCGTCGCCATTGTTGGCCGCCTCGCGGTAGTCCCTGACCATTTCTCTGTCGTTGCGCATATTGATAGAGGTTATAGTGAGAACTGCACTTTCACCATCAGTTCCCTTGGGCGGAGCCAATAGCGGTTGGTGAAGATGCCCACGCCGCTGTAGGTGGTCTCGGCGTAGGTGTGCTTGTTGAACAGGTTGCGCAGCGTGGCCGAAAGGCGCACTTTCCCGATTCGCCACGTCAGCTTGGCGTCAGCCAACAGTGTGTTTACCGACGGCGAACCCTGCAACTCGTTGTGATAGAGCACGCCTGAGACTGAGAGGTCGACGTTGCCGATTGTGCTAATGAGCGTCTGCCGCTGTGTCCAGTCGGCCAGTGTCCTGGACCATTCCTCCTCTGTTTTGCTGCGGTTGAACGAGAACGAGCCGTTGTAGTCTATCTCCATCCAACTTGGAGAGAATATAATTTCGGGATTGACACTGTACGACACATAGTGGTAGTTGATGGCCTCGCCGGCTGAGTATTGTTGGCCCGCCGAGTAGCTGCCACCGATGGCGAGGTTGGTCTTCAGGTGAATGGCGCTCCAGCCTTTCGACACGTTGACCGAACCGCTGATGTTGTCGTTGTGGGTGTTGTGGCGAGTCAAGGTGTAGTGGTAGTTGCCGTCGGCTATCTGCAGGTCTTGCGCCGCGTCGTTCCACTGGCGTGAGTAGCTGAGGCGCACGTTTGAGAAGAACTGATAGATGACCCGCTTGTAGCTGTATGCTGCTGAAGAGGCGAGCGAGCGCGAACGAGGCACGAAGTCGGGAGCGTCCATCCACGTGCGGTAGTCGGTCTGTCGGTGGCTGATGGCTATCTGGCTCCACGATGCCGCACTTTCGGTGTACATCAGGTTCATCCGCCAATTGGCGCGGTTGCCATAGTCGCGGTTGACGGTTATGCTGGCACGGGGCAGCAGCATTGTCGATTGTTGGTGGGTGAGCCGTTGCAGAGTGAGACCCGACATCAGATAGATGAGCCAGTCGTCGCTTTTGTAGTTCCATACTGGTGCAGTGCCCACTTTGACAAGTCCGTTGTTCTCGCCGCCAGCATTCAGGTTCTCGGCCTCAAGCGACAGATTGTAGATGTTGTGCCAATGGCCAGTCTGACGGTTGAGCGACAGCGAGTGAGCCGTGTGCCAGTCGTTGTTGGTTATCTTCGACCGATTAGTCTGGTCGGATTGATTGGTCAGGTCGAGCTTGTCGTTGGTGTGGTGGTAGTCGGCAGTCGACCTCCAACTGAGCGAGTTGCGGCCGAGTGTGTATGTTTGGCTTATGGCGGCCACGATGTTGGCCTCAGGCGTGCGTGTCCTCTGTGCTGTGCCGACAGTGTAGTCTGCCAATCCGTCGTCCTGGCTTGCGCTGCCTTTCACCACGATGTCGCCATAATGCTTGTCGGCGTTGATGCGGTGGTTGTAGTCCATTGTGAACTTGTCTTGCCTGAGCAGCAAGTGGCGGTCCTCGGTGGTCTCGGTGGGTGTCTGGCCATCGAGTAGATACTGCGACACGTTCTGTGTGTGCTGGCGGATGACGTTGCGGTTGTAGCTTGCCGAGAAACTGTGCTCCGAGTCGTCCTTACCCTTGGCCAGATAGTCGACGCTGTAGGCTTGCGACGTGTTCATGCGCAGCCGCTCCTCGTCGATGGGCGATTGCAGCGACGGCACCGAATGCCAACGTGGCGGCTCTGCTGAGGCGGCGAAGTCGTAGGCGTTGTAGAAGATGGAGAACTGGTTGCTTAGGTCGCGGCCTGAACGGTCATATTGTGCGGTGTATTCCATCTGCCGCTGCTTGCCTATCTGCATGGCCACAACGTCGCCGCCCGCGTGGGTCGGGTCGTCGGCAAGGAAGTATGGCCTGAGTGTGGCGAACAGCTGGTCGCGCGCCGAATCCTTCATCACTATGTTCATGCCCACGTCGTCGGTGAACACGCGGTTGCGCAAAGCCTTTATGGGCTGGTCGTGCTCCATCACTTCGGCTTTCTTCACGTCTTTGGCGCGTATGTTCTCGGTCAGCTTGTTGTATTGGCCTTTGCTCAGGTCCAGCCCCTCCACGGTGAAGCGGCTGATGGCCTTGCCGTTGTACTTTATCTGGCCGTTTTTCTCCACCTCCACGCCGGGCAGCTTCTTCAGCACGTCCTGCAGGTTGTTGTCGCGGTCGGTGGCGAACTTTGTCAAGTCGTAGACCACGGTGTTGCGCCGCTGGCTCACGGGCGGCCCCTCAACCTTCACTTCCCTCAATTGGAACACCTTTTCGGCCAACCGGATCACGTTGTCGCCCTTCTCTATCGGTTGTCTCTTCTTGCCGTAGCCCATCAGCGTGGCTTGCAGCTCGTCGCCGGGCTGCGGTTCTGCGTCGATTGTGAAGCGGCCTTTGTCGTCGGTGCGTCCGAACTTCATTGTCTTGCCGCCGCGGATCAGCACCACCGAAGCCTTTGGCAGGGCTGCGCCGCTCAATGAGTCTATCACGGTGCCGCTGATGCCAGACTGCGCCATGGCCGACTGGCAGATTATCAGATACAATATGAGGATTGCGGCCTTCATTCGCTCAAGTCAAGAGGATTGAAAGGCTCCGGGTGCATGAATGCCTTGCGGTATTCTTCGGGACTGAATTCCTCGCCGTCATTGTTGATGAACGTAAATTTCACGCCCGATGTGGCGTTGAGTGCCTTTTGCATGTCGTCGAGGGTGGTTGTCCGCCGCCACTGATAGAATTTCTTTTTCTCTATCAGCTCATACTTCTTCCATTTCTTTCCGAGTGTGATGTCCTCCTTGTCGTCAATCTGCTGTAGTGCCGTGGCGGTGAATATCCATTGGTGGCGTGAGTCGCTGGCTTTCAGGATTAGCCCTGGCAGACCGCCAAGCTGCCACGGCCCTTGGCTGATGGGTATGTCCTCAGCGTACCACACGCTCCAGTGCCGCCCCTTGTAGTCGGCCTCGGCCTTTGAACAGTGGTAGCCGAGCAGGGTGCAGGTGTCTGCTTCAAGTTCCCACTCCACCGTTTTCATCGGCTCTTCTATCCTCGACAGCGAGTTCATCTCCGACCATAGGGTGGTGGTTTTGCCCTCGGGATAGTTGTTTATCGAAACCCAGTTGATTGATGACCCAGGAGGTTGCGGATTGTTGGGGTCGGGTTCGCCGCCACGCTCTATGTTGTCGGCTACCCATTTGCTGAAGCGCACGTCGAGCATACTGTAGAACTTGCTGACATTGCTGCCGATGTCGAGTGCCATCTCGTCGTGGTCGTAGTCATAATTGCCGGCTGAGTCGCGGGCTGTGGTGTCTTCCACACAGTCGGTCTTGTAGCTGATGCGGTAGAGCACCTTGTCGATGGTTTGCGCGTTGGCCTCAGCTGCCAGGAATGCCAACGCAACCATTAGGCACATCCGAGATAAACGGCTCATAATCTGCATCTTCTATTCTTCTATTTCAATCGGGTTGTAGGGCGGCACCTCTTTCATCTTTTTCGTAAAGTCGGCTTTGTCCATTCCATTGCCCACGCTGATGGTTATACCCGATGCCGCCAAGGCGTCGTTGGCCGTTACTGTGCGCTTTATCTTGTCGAACTGCTTTTGGCTCACGGGTTCATACTTCTTGTAGTTCTTCACAAGTGTGATGCCCTCGTTGCCGCCTATCTGCTCCAGTCCCGTTGCCTCGAAGAGATACTGTTTCTGCGCATCATCGGCTTTAAGTATAAGTCCTGGCAAACCGATGAGCTTCCACGGGCCGTAGTCGAGGGGTATGTCGAACGTGAACCAAACCGTCCAGTGGCGGCCTTTGAACGTGGTTTCTGCCTTGGTGCAGTGGTAGTTGAGTATGGTAGCAGTGTCTTGGCCTACGGTCCATTCTGGTGTCATTGTCTTCTCCGATATGCGGTAGTTGCCCATCATTACACCGTCAAGGAAACTGGTCTCGCCCGTGGGATAGTTGCGGTAGACGGTCATAGTCATTGTGGGGCGGGCGGGAGGATTGGTGAAGTCCACCTCGCCACGGTCTATCTTGTCTTTCATCCACTTGTCGTACACCACTTTCCGCTCGCTGTAGAACTTGCTGACGGTGTTTCCGATGTCGAGCCTCATGTCGTCGTCGCGGTAGACGTAGCCGCCTAAAGAGTCGCGCTGTATGGTGTCGTTGACGAACTGCGTCTTGTACGTTATGCGGTATTGCACCTGGTCGATTGTCTCTTCCTCCGTGGCAGTCTTGCTGTTGTTTTGCCCTGCCGCGCCTGTGCCCGCTGCCAGCATGGCCATAATAATTAATGTGGAGATTTTGTTTCTCATGGTTTGCTTTTATATTATTTGCAAAAGTAAAACATTTTTGCCGAAGCTGAGGTTCATGGTAGTTTTATTAAATATAACAACTATTAATTATTCATAACATCCCCACCTACGAAAGGCGTTTCGATAGATTAGCCGTTTGCAAATACAGATATGCCATTTTGAAAAGAGCCGCCCCTGCCTCATCGGCAATGGCGGCTCTCCGGCTTATAAGTAATTAGGTTCTACAAGCTTATACAGATAATAATTTGTTGCACAGTCTTTTTATCTTATTGTAAGCTTTTCCCCATTTACAATATAGGTGCCGGCCAGGAGGGAGTCGAGACTCGCTGCGTTGGTCAGCACTTTCTTGCCTTCCAAGTTATAAACGTTGTAGCGGTTTTGGCCGTTCTTGGTCTGGGCAATGCCGCTCGTGCCGTCGATGTCGATCAGCTGGTATGCCTTCTTGCCCAGCCCGATTTGCTCGGCGTAGTCGACGATGTAGGTGCCATGCTGGCGGTTGATGCGGTTCTGCAAGGGCACGGCGTTGTCGTCGCTGGTAGACTCATGGTTGAACACGAGGTCGAGACATGCCTTGTCGAGTGCCACGGGGTCGGTGGAGGCCAGTATGCCTATGTCTTTCATCTGCGGGTCGTCAGGGTGGGAGTCGCAGTCGCAGTCGACGCTGAGGTTGTTCATCACGTCGATGTAGATAATGTTGCTGCCAAACCTGTTGGCCACGGCCTGGGCTGCAGCCGCCATCGACTCGAGGAAGTCGTCCTGGGCCGGATTGCCCCACGACGTGGTGCTGGCTCCGGCGGTGTGGATGTAGAGCTTGCCTCTTGACGACGCCACACCGATAGACTGGTTCTTCAGCACGCCGCCGAAGCCGCCCATGGCGTGGCCTTTGAAATGAGCCAAGTTGACCATGAAGTCGTAGTTGGCGAGGTGGGAGCCTACGATGTCGTATTGCAGGTGCTTCGTGTCGGCCACGGGTATCTGCATGTCGCCCTCCTCATCCATGATGTCGACGGTGGCGATGGCGTCGAAGCCATGCTTGCTGATGGTCTGGCGGTGGCGTGCTGTTGTGCCACGGCTGCCTCCGTAGGCTGTGTTGCACTCCACTATTGTGCCATGCACGGTGTCAACCAAGTCCTTGATCAGCTCCGGGTGCAGATAGTTGTTGCCACCATCCTCGCCCGTTGAGATTTTCACTGCCACGCGGCCTGTTGCCTGTCGACCGAGAGCCTTGTAGATGTTAACCAATCCTTGGGCTGATATGTCGCGGGTGAAGTAGACCTTCGATGCTGTAGCGTCGGTGGTCTGGGTGGTTTTGTAATCGTTGTCTGCCGGCACCTTTGCCTGTGCGCACGAGACCGCCATCAAGGCCAGCCCCATGCCGAGTATAATGTTCCTTGTCATATTATTATATGTTTACTGTAGGGGCATGATTTATCATGCCCGTTGTCAGTGTGTTTTCTTCGGTTTGGGCATGATAAATCATGCCCCTACATCTCACTTCAAACTCTCTATCCACTTGTTCAGCTCAGCCTCTGGTGTGGCCATGCCAGTGGTGGTGCCGTCGTTGTGGGTGTTGAACTTGAACTCGTGGGCGTTCTCCACCGTGGCCCCGTTTTGTCGTGCCACCCGTGTCATGTCCTTGATAACCGTGCCTGGCCAGCCCGCGTTTGTCATGAACGGCACCACCGTCTTGCCTTTGAAATCGGTGGTGGAGAGAAACGTCAGCACTGGACTTGCCATCTTGTACCACCATGTGGGAGTGCCCACGATGATGCGCTGGTAGTCGGCCACGTTGTGCTTCAGCGGCTTTATTGGCCTCTGGTAGTCGCGTTCCACCTCGTCCTGCGCGTCGGCCACTATCTTCTGGTAGTCGCCCGTGTAGGGTTTTGTGGTCTCAATAAGCTCAATGTCGGCTCCCGTGGCTTCGGCCACGCGCTTGGCGATGGCCTCGGTGTTGCCCGACTGACTGTAGTAAACAACCAATGTTTTCATCCCTTTTTCCTTTCCTTGCTTGTTGCCCTGTCCGCTGCAGGCCGAAACGACAACCACGAGCAGCAGGGCTATGATCAATAATGTTTTCTTCATTGCAACTATACTTTCTTACACGGTGCAAAATTATGGCATTTCCGCCGAACAACCTTTATTAAAAATACGGTTATTATTACCAATTTCGCAGATGATGGAAATTCCACACGGCTTAGCCTATGGCAGATAGTAGATGGCCAACCGGCGTGAGCCAGACTTCAGCAGACGCCCTGAGGAGGTGAATGACGACAGCCATTTACGGGCCATATAGTCGCTCAAAGCGCACAGCCGCCGCAGTTCGCCCACTGTGATGTGGCGGTTTTGCTTCACGTAAGTCTCCACCTTGGCCCATAGCTCCGCCTCCTCAATAGGGGTCGATTGCACTATCTGACTGTTCTTCTCGAAGTTTATGCGATTGTTTATTTCCTTCCACAGACTTCTTTCCGGGCGGAAGAGTATACCCTTCAGGCGTACATCCTTGCCTGTAATCGTGTGTTCTGGCTTTGCGTTCGACTTGTTTATGCGCACCGAAAGCCTGAAATAGCCTATCGACGGCAGATGGACGCCGCTGCCGCAGCTCAACTCCCTGACGAGGAATTGCCGCAGAGTCGCCATCATGCCGTTGATGTCGGCTTGGGTCAGCGTGCACGACTTCTCAATGTCGCGCCCCATCTGCTTGGCGGTCATCATGTTTGGTTGACTCAGTCTGACGTACTTGTGGCTGCCTCCATTGCCGTCAGCGTTGGCAATGGCCCTGATTTCATACTTGATTGCCATATTTGGTGTTTTTAAGTGGCTGGTTTTGTTGCGTAAATGGATGGTTTCACTCCACAAAGTTATAGCTTTTTCAAGCCAAATGCAAATGTTTAGTTTTTCATTAGTCGCTTTTTGGCGGCTTTTGGCATGAGCCGAAATGTTGTCGGCCACGTGTGGTAACACAATTTGGCACGTGCGGAAAAATATTTCCACACGTGCCAAAAAAGTCAATGTTTGTACATCGGTCGCACGCTCAGGCCCGTTTTGAGCCACGGCTACGGCACCGTTGTTGTGGGAGTGGGACTCAATAGCCCAGTCCTTTGAGCCATTTCTCCACTTTGGCCTTGCCCGAGCGGGCCTCATGACCGTAGATGGAGAAGCCGTCGAGCACCTTTGCCTTTGGATAGGTGGCCTTCAGGTCGTCGGCGCAACTGCCCAGACCGCTGCCCTCGTGGGTGGTGAAGGGCACGAGCGTCTTGCCGTTGAGGTCGTGCTTGCCGAAGAAGGTGAACATGACGCGGGGATAGGTGCCCCACCACACCGGGCCTCCGATGAAGATGGTGTCATACTGACTGATGTCCTTCACGTCGCCCTCATACTCCGGCAGCTCGTTGGCCTCGGCTTCCTTTTGTGCCAGCTCGGTCAGGGCGCGGTATTCCATGCCGTCATACTTATTGGTCTTTATCTCAAACTCGTCGGCTCCGGTCAGTTCGGCGATGAAGTCGGCCACGATCTTGGTGTTGCCCTCTTTCACATTGCCCACTGAGTAGTTGTCGCCGGCGTGGGAGAAGAACACAACGAGGGCCTTGCCGCCCTTCTTTGTGGCCTCCGAGCTTTGGGCTTTCTGGTCGTTACTGGGCTGGTTGGCCTCTGTGCCGCTCTTCTTTGAGCCGTTGCAAGCCACTGTCAGCAGTAGTGCGGTGGCTGCGATAAGATACTTTTTGATGCTCATATACTTTGTCTTTTGATGTTGTTTTGTTACCACAGTGCAAAATTACATCCTTCTTGGCAAATGCTTTTTATACTTTCGACTGATGGTTTTACCAATTTTACCGAACATCACTGTCTCATCTCGAGGAAATGCCTGCGCAATAAGCCGACCACCTCCTCGGCTGTGTCGGCCTGTGCCACTATCTCCTCTAAATGGCAGCGCGTGTCGCCGTCGGCTATCACTATGTGGTCGACCAACTGGCCATACGAGTAGACAATGCCATACCGCTTGAGCATCGGCACGGCACGGGCACTGAGCACGTCGGCATACACCTCGCTCACACCGCCAAAGGCCATCATCCCCGCGGCGGCTTTGCCCACCACCTTGTCGGCGATGGTGGCTCTGCGCAGCGAATCCGGCTCGTGGTCGAGCAAATCCTCAAGGTCGCGCACGCCCTTCTTGCTGAATTGGCGCACTCGCCCCGCCGTGTCCATCATCACTAACGAGCAGCCCGAGCGGTGGAGAGTGGCGACAAGCTCACTAAGCATTGGCACCACGGCTGAGCAGACGCAGCACAGCCCATCCGCCAAACACCTGGAGCAGAATGCCCGGCAAGCCGAGACGGATGTCCTGAAGCGCCGCAGTCAGACTGCCAGTCATGCCCCATTCCACAGCCGAACCTACCAGCTGGTAGGCCAAAACTGTTAGAGCCACGCCGGCGAGCGATACCTTGCCGAGGCGGTTGGCTATCAGCGCGGCGGCCAAAGCCAGCAAGATGCTCTTGCTGAGGATGATGGGCAGCATGGCCGTGGGAGGCATGGCGAACAGCAGGTTGTTGACAAGCGGCGAGCAAACAGCCGTGAGCAGACCCACAGTGAAGCCGTATTTGTAGGCTCCGATGAGCGTGAAGAAATAGATGGGCAGCAGCACGAGGCCACCCTGCGGCACGAGGTGGCACAGCTGCGGCAGCACGATGTTGCCACAGACGAACAGCGCGGCCATCATATAAGTTCTCAGTTCGCGATAGCCCAGTTGGTACAGGCTTGCAGTTTTAACGTTTTCCATATCTGTAATTGTTATTTTTCAAGTGTTTCCACAACTTCCTCGAGCAGCGAGATGATGGGCAGGTGCTGCGGGCAGGCCCCCTCGCACTGTCCGCAGTGGATGCAAGCCGACGCGCGTGGGCCTCCCGGTCGCCACGAGTAGTCGCTGCGTGCCTCTTGCAGCCGTCCGTACATCTTGTAGACGTTCATCACCGAGAATATCTCAGGTATGTGGATGCCCTGCGGACAGCCCGGAGTGCAGTAGCGACAGGCGGTGCATGGTATTCGGTCGAAGCTGAGCAGCTTCTTCCGCGCCGCCTTTATCGTCTGTTGTTCCTCCTCACTCAGCGGTTTGAAGTCGGCCATATAAGAGAGGTTGTCGGCCATCTGCTCCTCGGTGGACATGCCGCTGAGCACTATCATCACATCGTCGAGCGAGGCCACAAAGCGTATGGCCCATGAGGCGAACGACGCTTGCGGATTGGCCTTGAGGAAAATGTCTTTCACCGGCTCGGGCGGGTCGGCCAGCGTACCTCCCTTCACCGGCTCCATCACCACCACGGGTTTGCCGTGCTTCTTGGCCACCTCGTAGCAGCGGCGCGACTGCACGAGATGGTCGTTCCAGTCGCTGTAGTTTATTTGCAGTTGCACAAATTCGGCGTCGGGATGCTTGGTCAGTATCTCGTCTAAAAGCTCGGGACTGTCGTGGAACGAGAAACCGTAGTGGCGGATCAGCCCTTCGGCCTTCAACTGCCTCACATAGTCCCAAATGCCGTAGCTTTCGTAGCGGTCGACGTTGTCTTTGGCGAGGGCGTGGAGCAGGTAGAAGTCGAAGTAGCCCGCGCCCGTGCGCTCCAGACTGATGTGGAACTCGGCCTTGGCCTCCTGCTCGCTGCTTGCGGCAAAGGCGGCGGCGTTGAGTTTCGACGTCAGATAGAAGTTTTCGCGCGGGTGCCGCTCCACGAGAGCCTTGCGTATGGCCTCCTCCGAGCCTGTGTAGACGTAGGCTGTGTCGAAATACTTGCCTCCTGCGGCGAGGAAAGCGTCCACCATGCGGGCGGTAGTTTCCACATCAATCTTGTCGCTGCCCTTCAGCTTGGGCAGTCGCATCAGGCTGAAGCCCAGCTTTATGCATTCGTTGATTAGAAAGTTACTCATAATGTTCTTGTTTTTGTCGCTTGCAAATATAGTGAATTATTTTGAAACCACAAAATCTGAGGCTCTTTTCTATCTCATATACTTGCCGACGAACTCACGGACGCGCCGCCCGTACTCCTCGGGGTGCAGGTCGTAGCTGCGGGCGTGCTTCGCTCCCTTGGCTATCCACAGGCTCTTGGGAGCGGGCTTGGCCTCGTAGAGAGGGTAGACCATGCGTGTGGGCACAAAGGTGTCGTCGCTGCCGTGGATGAAGAGCATGGGCCTCTTGCACTTGCCGACTTGATTGAGTGGCGAGGCTTGACCGAACGACCAGCCGTAGCGCAACTGGCACAGGGCAGAGGTGGTGTACATGAGCGGAAAGTCGGGCAGGTGGAACATCTCGTGCAGCTGTCCGCTGAACTCATCCCATACGCTTGTGTAGCCGCAATCCTCCACGAAGCAGCGCACGTTCTCTGGCAACTGTTCGCCAGAGAGGCACATCACCGTGGCCGCGCCCATTGACACGCCGTGGACGACAACCTGCGGCTCACGCCTTTGGCCTCCATCGCGCGGCTCGCCGAATAGCTTGGAGGCCACGCCAATCCACTCTTTCACGTCCAACCGGTCCTTCCAGCCCATGCGCTCATCCTCGCCGTCGCTCTGTCCGTTGCCGTGAAGGTCGGGCAGGAGCAGCGCGTAGCCCATATTATAATAAATGTGGGCGATGGGGAGCATCGACACGTAGCAGTCGGTGTAGCCGTGGACAAGCACTGCCACATTCTTGGTGGGTCGCTGCTGCCGAGGCCACACGTAGACGGCATGGTGGCGGTCGCCGTCCCACGCCGTGATGGTGGTGTCGCGGAGGCTTCGTGAAAGCCGCATACTGTCCATCCATGCGCTGTCCTGTGGGCATCGCTGCTTCATCTCCGCCCATATTGCCTCGGTATCGCGGCCTTTATTGGGCGACGGGCGGAGCGAGAAGTTGAGCATGTAGAGGCTGCCTCCCGCAACGACCGCTGCCAAGACAACCACCGCGGCCAACGCTATCCTAAAAGCCTTGCGTTTCATGGCGGAGAGGACTTAATGTGGCAAAGTACTTCCACAGCGGTGCCACCATCATGGCTTGGTGGAAATCGCCCCTTTTCAGCATTTCGAAGACTTCGGATTCGGGTTTTAGCAGCACCTGCAAATCCTCGGTGGGGTCGAGGTGTTGTGCCTCAGTCAGGCTGACGCCTTGTGCCAGGAAGCAATGGCAATGGTTGTTCATCGTACTTGAGTTTGGCGCAAGTGTCAGCAACTCGGTCCATTGTCCGCCGGTATATCCCGTCTCCTCGGCCAGTTCCCTCTGTGCCGCGGCAATGGGACTCTCGCCTTGCTCTATCACGCCGGCTGGTATCTCGGTGGATATTTCGCCCAAGGCTTGCCGCCACTGCCGCTCAAGCAGCATTTGCCCGTCGGTGGTAATGGCAATCATGTTCACCCAGTCGGGATATTCCATCACGTAGTATTCGTCGTAGACTTTGCCGTTTGGCAACTCCACCTTGTCTCTGCGAGCCGTCAGCCATGGCCGGCGGATCAGATATTCAGTAGCGATTGTTCGCCAAGGAAGAATGGGCATTCAGTTGAAAGTTTATAGTTGAAAGTTTTAAGTTTAAAGTTTTAAGTTGAGGGTTGAGAGTTGGAAGTTTGAAGTCTAATTTTTTGGCTATGTTAGTCTGAATGACTGATTTTGCCCAGATTCTGTCAGTAATGGTATAGCAGGCCTCAACGGCACCATGTCAAATGTAACCCTCTTGCATGTAGTCAGGACGAAGCTCAACAGCACGGCTTTCTTCTCTTGTATGGTGTTCTTGGCATAGTTGACAAAATTGTTCCAAACGAGGTAATTGTTCAGATACTTTGTCGATACACCATTGAAATTGCGGATAAAGTTCTTTAATTTGGAATGATAGCTGTTGATATGCTGGATATGGTATATACCCTTCTTCGACTTGCCGCCCTTAATTTGTATGCAGTCCAAGCCATGCTCCTTAGCGAACTTCTTCTGTGCCTTGCTGCCGTCAGTACAGAAGGTGGAATTCTCGTCTATCTTTGTGCCAAACACATTGTCAAGGTCCTTGCAGGAGCATTCGCCCAAGTTGGAAACCTTTGCAATGGAATGCCCTTTCCTATTAACCGCACAAGGTACACAGACCAAATCATCGGACAGCCCCTTTGATACGCCGCCTCCACCACGTTTCCTGGCAAGTCGCCCCATGTCGAAATCCTTGGATTTGTCATGGTTGCCCTTGAAAGAAACCGGAAAGTATGTGTCGTCTGACTCGGCAATGCCGCTCAGAGTCACATCGTCACCCATGTTCTGCAAGGCATCGAGTATTTTGTGCCTCCATGCGAATGACGTCGAGTCTGCCATGCCACATTCTGCGGCGGCAGCGCGGATGGGAAGCTCGTTGACCATGCACTCCACATACTTCTTCCAAACTTCAAGCGGCTTGCGACTTCCTGCTGAAATGGTATTTGTACGTGCTGTAAACGACTTGCCACAATCCGCACAAACGTATTTCTGCGTGCCGTCTTTCCTGTGACCGTTGCGGACTATGTGCTTCTTGCCACAATATGGGCAGACAACACCGTCCGTAAACTTGTTCTCACTTACAAAAGATGTCAAAGACAATACTTTCGCTGAAGACTGCCCGTTCAGTTTTGAAAGAAGTGTCAGAAGTTCCTTCTCTGGAAGCTGCCTTATTGCAGATAGAATGCTCTCAACTGTAGGATTCACTTGTTGCTGTTCCATATAACCTTTATTTACGGTGTAAAGGTACTAAAAAATAATGAGACCGCAAAGGAATCTTAGAAGAAAATCAGTCATTCAGACTAACATAGCCAATTTTTTGGGAGGAGACTGAAGCTTCGCACTAAACCTCAATTCTCAATTCTCAATTCTCAAATCATCACTCCCTCTTTCTCGCAAGCTCAATCGACTCCTTGCCTGTCATGTGCTCGATAGTTAGCTCTATCATGCACATTGCCCTTCCAGACTTGGCGATTTCGCGCTCCAGCGCCTCGTCGTCGCCGGGATTGTAGCGGTCGCCAAGCAAGCGGAGGGTGCGCAGCTTCTCCTCGAGGCTGTCGATGACGCGTATGCGGCCGAAGCAAATCACCGAGCGGAAGTAGGTGGTGTACTCCTTTGGCTTGACGTCGTCGCGCTCTATCACCGAGAACGAAGCCTTGTCGCACTGCCGTATGGCGTCGATCTTGTGGCCGCGAAGGGCGGAATGGAAGTAGAGTTTGCCGTCGTTGTAGACGTAGCTGATGGGCAGCGAGTAGGGATAGCCCCCGTCGCCGAGCAAGGCGAGGGTGCCCGAGGTGGCGTTTCGCAGTATGCTGACGCTCTCCTCTTCTGAGAGCTGCTGGCGCGCGCGGCGCATTGAGCGGAATGTTTGGTCGGTCATGATGCTGAAACGAGTTTAAGTCCGATGATTGATAAGATGAGAGTGGTGATGAAGAACAGTCGCCAGAACGATGCCGGCTCACCGAAGACGAAGATGCCGAGCAGCACTGTGCCCACTGCTCCGATGCCCGTCCACACGGGATAGGCTGTGCCGAGCGGCAGATGGTGGGCCACATGGGCCAGAAGAGCCATGCTCAGCAGTGTGAAAACAAAGAAGCCGCCAATCCAGAGCGTGTGCTCCACGCCCACTTTGACTTTGGCCTCGGCCAGACAGAATGTGAACCCACACTCGCATAGTCCGGCAATGATCAGAATTATCCAATTCATTGTTGTCGAGAACTATCCTTCGTGAGGGCTGCAGCAATCTTCCGGCGTCTCCTGCTTGAGGATTTCGTGTTCAGATGCAAAGGTAGCAATAATTTGTCGGAAGCCAAACTGCCGCGCAAAAAAACTGCTTCAGTGGCGCTGAATCGGCTCTGTTGCGGTTTGTGACACGTGTGAAAATGTTTTTTGGCACGTGTGAAAAACATTTTTGGCACGTGTGGAAAACATTTTCGGCACGTGTCGCAAAATCAGAAAGAGCCTGTTTGCAGTGGCTGAATGATTGGTTTGCAGTGTTAAACCCAAATCGGTCATTAGGAAGCGTCGTTAAAAAAATGATGTCGGAGACATCACCGCTCGATAACCGAGGGTGCTTGCACCCTCGGTAAGTGTAATGTC
>CAZRSL010000046.1:0-21067 GCA_964602785.1 uncultured Prevotella sp. | reverse complement strand
TAGAATGCCTGCCTGTCACGCAGGAGGTCACGAGTCCGAATCTCGTACGCACCGCAAATGAAATTGCCTCAGGCTCAAAGAAGCTTGAGGTTTTTTTGTTTGTTGCAAGCATAAAACCATTACAGCAAATGAAAAGAGCAATAGTTATAGGAGCATCATCGGGCATAGGCCGCCAAGTGGCCCAGCTGCTGCTGCAACGGGGGTGGCATCTTGGCATAGCCGCCCGCAACATGAAGTGCCTCGAAGAGATAAAGCAGATTTGCCCTGAGCGCGTCATCACCAAACAGATAGACGTGAACCGACCCGAATGCACCTCGCTGCTCAAAGAACTTATAGCCCAGTTGGGCGGCATCAACCTCTTCTTCTACGCTGCGGGCATTGGTTTCCAGAACCCGCAGCTCGACCCCGACAAGGAGCTAAACACCGTTGAGACCGGCACCATGGGCTTCACACGAATGATAGACACAGCATTCAACTATTTCGCCCAGGGCACAGGTGGTCACATAGCCGCCATCACCAGCATCGCGGGCACCAAGGGGCTTGGCCGCGCCCCAGCCTACTCCGCCATCAAGTCGTTCCAAGGCACCTATCTTCAAGCTCTGGAGCAACTGTCGCACACCCGTCAGCTGGGCATCAGCATAACCGACGTGCGCCCAGGGTTCGTCAGCACACCGCTGCTTGCCAATGCCAACTTCCCCATGACCATGTCGGCCCACCATGTGGCCAAGCACATCATCAGGGCCATACGCCACCATCGCCATGTGGTGGTAATAGACTGGCGTTGGGCTGTGCTCACCTTCTTTTGGCGATTGCTTCCCAAAGCCTTGTGGCGCAACATCAAACTCTGATTGTGTTCTCTCACAGAGCATCCATCATTTCAGATATTCTTCATTTATTTCATTTTGGGGGGTGTTGTCATTCCAGACCTGAACCATATATTGAAGATTTGTATATTCCTTAAATTATTGATGTGGTTTGCCCAACCATTCAATCAGAGTGCGAAAGTAGGAATAAAAGTGCAACAAAAGCAGTCCATTTTAGCTCAAATGACAAACGTTCCTCAACTGAGGGCACAACGGTTCACAATTGTGGGCAGATTGGTTCACAATTGTGAACCGATACGTGCCACAATTGTGGGCCGTTGATGGGAGTGCACTTTTTAGGGGGCGAAAGCGCTACTGCGAGACTACCAGACCACTGAACACAGCGTCGGCCACAATCCTTATCTCCTTGTCGGCCACACCGTTGAGCTGCAGGGGTTCGCCGTGCTTGGCGATAATGTCGTGGAGGGCCGAGGCGGATGACACCTCCTGGTTGGCTTTCACATATTCGCCGAGTGTGGCCACGGTCAGCTTTATGTCGCCCTTTATCCAGGTGGCAAGCGCATAATGGAGCAGGTCGTCGGGCGTGCGGGTGGCTTTGGCTGCAAGTTTCTGATACTGACTGACGGCGGCATCCACCCGTCCTGTCATGAGCTGACCCATGGCGAGACCACGAGCCACCTCGTCGGTGGGATTGTTGTAGTAGAGCTTGTAAAACATGGTTGTGGCTTGCTCGTATTGCTCAGCCTTGAGCAATGTTTGGGCCAGTGCCATTTCGTGTTTTTGTGGGTCGCGCTCGTTGAGCATCTTCAGCAAACGGGCAGCACGGTCGTAGTTGCCAAAAGTGGAATACCAGCTGGCAAGGGCTGCCATAATCTCATCGTCGTCGGCAAACTGCTCCTCCACATGGCGGGCATGGCGGGCAAACACTTCCTGCTTGCCCTCGGCTATGCTGACGAGCAACAGCACGGCATAGTCGTTGCGTCGCAATGGCTCCAGACCTTTCACCACCCTGAGCGCAATGTCGTATTTGTGGCGACGGGTGAGCATGGAGGCAATGCGGAAGCAGCCACGCTGAAGGGCGTTGTCGGCATTGTTGAGCCGCTTTATAAACAGGCTCTCGTCTGCGCCGAATATGTCGCGGAGTGTGGAGCGGTAAGGATAGATGTTGAAGAAGCGGTAGAGATCCTGTAGATAGCTTCGGCGCAGGTTTGAGGGGCTGTTGCGCTCCTGCTCGTCGAGCGGTTTGGCTCCCAAAGCCTCAGCCGAGTTCATCATCTCGCGCACGCTGGGCGGAAGCCTGTCGATGACCTGGTTGAGGGCAAAGGCGAAGCTGTAGCGGTCGGAGTCGCAGAAGGGGCCGTTCTCAAGCAGATTGGCCAGCAACTGGCTCTGCCCGAGCTTCTGCTTGAGAACGTTGAGCGACGGGTGGTCGGTGTAGAAAGCCAGAAACCAATTGCCCATGGGGCGGAAGAAGTCAAACCGCTTCATCATCCTGAATCCGCCGAAATAGATGTCGGCTCCCTGCCGTTGCATTTCCACTATGCGGCTCATGCTCTGCTCCACCTGCTGCATGGCCTCGTCTTCCTTTTCGGGATGCAGGATGTCGGTCAGGTCGTCGTGGTTCACCTCCTCTATCTTTCCATCCTTCACCCTGACTGGCGAATGCTTAATCAGGTCGGGCATTATCTCCTTCTGTATGGTGTCGTTGTCGGTGGGAGCCTCGATGCACATCAAGGTCTGCAGCTGCATCTCCTCAACATCGCGCCTGACGCTCTTGTCGCCGAGCAAGGCGTCGACCTGCTGTCGCATCTCGGGATGGGCCAAGTCGTCGGTGCGGAAGGCCATCACCCATCCCACGAGGGCACGCTGGCGCACGGCAGAGTTGGCGGCGGAGTTGTAGACATTGATGAGGCAATTGAACTTCCGTGAGTCGAACACGTTCCAGCAGCCCAGCGAGATGGCGCTCACGATGAGTTGCTGGTCGATGGCATCAACGGTTGGCGACGTGAGCAGACTGGTGTAGAAGTCGGTGTCGTCAGCACTCCACTGGTAGCTGACAAAGATGGAGGCGAAGAGCCGCTCCATGAACTTGGCGTGGCGTTGGTGCAGCTCCGCGCTGTCGCCCCCCACCCCATCGCCAAGCGAGAGCATGGCCACGTCGCCAACATAGTCGGACAGCACGCTGCTGATCAGCTCGTGCGACATATTCAGGTTTGACGCCTCGCTGACCGCTGTAACGTAGGCCGCATCGTTCTTCCTGCGCCACGAAATTTCGAGATTGGCGCAGACCGACGCCACTGTCTGCAGCAGACTGGAGTAGAGTTGTTCACGTTTGGGGTCGTTGAAACCAGACAGCATGAATTTCATCAGCCGCTGATAGTCGTCGATGGCCTTTTCCAGCCGGTCGCGCCCTATCAGCTCCGGCCTTTCGTCGTAGAGCCGGCGCAGGGTGCGCATGGCGTCTTGGAGTTGCGACGAGCGGCACTGTTCGGCCGCACGGCGTATTATGTCGATTGCTTTTTCAGCCATTCTTTTTCCTCATTCTTTTATTGACGTGTCTCCGCAAACATTCGAATCCTCTCGAAGGGGTATGATTCATCATGCCCGAAAAGATGCCCTTGCTACGGGCATGATAAATCATGCCCCTACATTTGGATGATTACGGATGTCCTTATTCTTTTATTCCCGCCACTTTCAAGTCCTTGGCCACGGGCTTGTGGGCGTGGTCGTATCGTTGTTTGGGCAGCGCGGCTATCTCCTTGTCGGTCAGGTTCATCTTCTCCTTCAGAATATCTGAATAGTGTGCCACGCCGTACTTGTTGATTGAGTCGGCAGCCGCATTATATGCCCTGAGCACTTCGGCCAACTGGCTCTTGCGCTTGGCCATTTCGTCGCTTCGGAATGCCACCGCACCAAGGTGGAGAGCCTCTTTGTCAGTGGAATACAGCACGTTGGCACCAGCGAGGCGGGCTTGTGTGGCTTGAGGTTCGGCGACCACAATGGCGTCGATTTCGTTGTTGCAGAGCATGTCGAGGCGGATCTGCACATTGTTGACAGGCACGGTGTAGGCCAGTTGCTTTGGCTTGCTCAGGCTGACCGCCCTGTCGAAGGCATAGCTGCAAGCCGAGTGGCGCGTCAGGCCGATTATCTTGTCGCCAAGCTGCGATGTCTTCTTCACCCTGGCACGACGCGATGCCATCAGCTGCCATTGGGCTGGGGTCTGGATCAGATAGTCGAGCTTCGCCCCCCTGCCCTCCAGCGCATGGAAACGCACCAAATCGCCCACCGAGCACTCCACACTGCCTCCCACAAGAGCCGTGTCGCAGTCGTTCTGACTGTTGAAGCTGACGAGGCGCACGTCCACTTTTGTGGTGTCGAACAATTGTTTCTGATAGGCCACGAAGAAAGGCAGACAGTCGAGTGTGGGCATTACAGCCACCTTGAACGCGGCCTTATACTCAGCGGCTAAGCGAGCTTTCTCGGCGCGTGAGATCTGGCGCAACTCCTCGTCCGACTTAGAGCACGAGGCCAACGCCGCCACGAGGGCGAGCAGCAAGAAGTATCTGATAGTTTTAGGCATCAATAAATTGCATAAAAGCCCCTGCCAGGCAGTTGATCCCAGCAGAGGCTCATGACTTTTACGATTATTCTGGGTTGCTTTATTACTTTTCAATGGCTGCCACTCCAGGAAGTTCCTTGCCCTCGATGGCCTCAAGCAGTGCGCCGCCACCTGTAGAGATGTAGCTCACCTGGTCGGCCAGGCCGAACTTGTTGATGCAAGCCACACTGTCGCCACCACCGATGAGCGAGAAAGCGCCCTCCTTTGTGGCCTCGGCGATAGCCTCAGCAATGGCACGCGAGCCACCTGTGAAGTTGTCGAACTCAAACACGCCGGCTGGGCCGTTCCACAGAATGGTCTTCGAGCCTTTGATGGCCTCGGCGAAAGCCTTGCGCGACTCTGGACCAGCATCGAGACCTTCCCATCCGTCGGGCACGTCGTTGGCCATGCACACCTGGGTGTGGGCGTCGTTCTTGAAGTCGTCGGCGGCGATGCAGTCGCTTCCGAGCACGAGGTTGACGCCGTTTTCCTTGGCCTTCTTCTCGACTTCGAGAGCCACGTCGAGCTTGTCCTCCTCGCAGATGGATTTACCGATGCGGCCACCGTTGGCCTTGGCGAATGTGTAGGTCATGCCGCCGCAGAGAATCAGGTTGTCCACCTTGGTGAGCAGGTTCTCGATGATGCCAATCTTGGTCGACACCTTCGAACCGCCCATGATGGCAGTGAACGGGCGACGGATGTTGTTGAGCACATTGTCGACGGCCTTGACCTCCTTCTCCATCAAGAAGCCCAGCATCTTGTGGTCCTTGTCGAAGAACTGGTCGATAACGGCGGTGGAGGCATGCTTGCGGTGGGCGGTGCCGAAAGCGTCCATCACATAGACGTCGGCGTAGGAGGCGAGTTTCTTGGCAAACTCCACCTGGCGCTTCTTCATCTCGGCCTTGGCCTCGTCGTATTTCGGGTCGGTCTTGTCGATGCCCACTGGCTTGCCCTCCTCCTCAGGATAGAAGCGCAGGTTCTCGAGCAGCAGAGCCTCGCCCGGTTTCAGGGCCTCGGCCTCGGCTGTGGCGTTGGCACAGTCCTTGGCAAACTTCACGTCCACTCCGAGAGCCTTGCTCACGTTTGGCACTATCTGCGAGAGCGAAAGCTCGGGCTTCACCTTGCCTTTCGGCTTGCCCATGTGGCTCATCATAATGAGGGCGCCACCATCATTGAGCACTTTCTTGAGTGTGGGAAGGGCACCGCGGATGCGAGTGTCGTCGGTTACGTTGCCTTTTTCATCGAGAGGCACATTGAAGTCTACGCGTACGATAGCCTTATGGCCAGCAAAATTGAAATCTTCAATCTTCATGATAATTGTGTTAATTAAGAAATTTCTGATTGCAAAACTACTATTTTTTTGCTGAATGAAGAAAAGACATCGTGTGTTTTATATATTTTTAGTACCTTTGCGGCATGAAAAATTCAGCTATCATACTCAGCGGCGGCCTCGACTCGGTCACTCTGCTCTACGACAGGCAAGACGACATAGCCCTGGCCATCAGTTTCAACTACGGCCAAAACCACGCCGGCAAGGAGATTCCCTTGGCCCGATACCACGCCAAGCGATTGGGGATAGAGTTTGTGGAAATCGACTTGAAGTTCATGTCGCGATACTTCAAGAGCTCGCTCCTTGAGGGCGCGGAGGCCATACCCGAAGGCAACTACGACGAGAAGAACATGCGGTCGACAGTGGTGCCTTTCCGCAACGGCATCATGCTCTCAATTGCCACAGGGCTGGCCGAGTCGCGGGGACTGAAACGGGTGTACATAGCCAACCACTCGGGCGACCACACCATCTATCCCGACTGCCGCCCGGAGTTCATCATTGCCATGAACCAAGCCACCATGGCCGGCACGTGGGACAACATTGAGATCGCCGCTCCATACACCGACATCAGCAAGGCTGACATCGTCAGGCGCGGCACCGACCTCGGCGTCGACTACTCAAAGACTTGGAGCTGCTACAAGGGCGGCGACCACCAGTGCGGCAAGTGCGGCACATGCCGTGAGCGCAAGGAGGCGTTCCAGAAGGCGGGGGTGAAAGACCCAACACAATATGAAGAATAACTCTAAAAAGATTTTCAGATAACAATGGATTGGTTGATACAACTGTTTACTAACCAGACTTCAGTGGCCCACATAGCCCTGCTCTACTCCATAGTGATAGCCGTGGGCGTGCTGCTGGGCAAAGCCAAGATAGGCGGCATCTCGCTGGGCTCCACTTTCGTGCTCTTCGCAGGCATAGTGGCGGGGCACATCGGCTTCACCGCACCTACCGACATACTCAACTTCATGCAGGACTTCGGGCTCATACTGTTTGTGTTCATGATTGGTCTGCAGGTGGGGCCTGGCTTCTTCGAGTCGTTCGGCAAAGACGGCATAAAACTGAACATGCTCTCCACGGTGGCCATACTGCTCAACATCGGCGTGATGTTCGCCTGCTACTATCTGTTCTTCGACACCACCGACCCGCAGAACCTGCCCATGATGGTGGGCACGCTCTATGGTGCCGTAACCAACACTCCGGGTCTCGGCGCGGCCAACGAGGCGTTGCAGTCGGTGTTCAGTGGCAACGTGCCCTCCATCGCCAACGGATATGCCTGCGCCTATCCCCTCGGTGTGCTCGGCATAATCGGCGCGACAATAGCCATACGTTATATTTGTAAGGTCAACCTCGACGACGAGGAGAAAGACCTGGAGGCCGAGGATGCCGAGAACCCGCACGAGAAGCCTTACAAGCTGCACCTGAAAGTGGACAACGCCTACATAGCCGGGCGCAAGCTGAAAGAGATATCGGAGTTCCTGAACCGCGAGATTGTGTGCACGAGGCTTCGCCACAACGGCGTGGTGTCCACCCCCAACCGCGACACCGTGTTTGAGAAGGGCGACGAGATACAGCTCGTGTGCGCCGAAGCCGACAAGGAGGCCATAAAGGCTTTCATCGGGCCTGAGACGGGCACGGAATGGATCGACGACAACAGCAACCAGAAGATGATAAGCCGCCGCATCGTGGTTACCAACTCTGAGATGAACGGTAAGACGCTGGGCAAGTTGCACTTCAGCAGTGTCTACGGTGTGAACGTTACGCGCATCACGCGCCAAGGCATGGAGCTCTTCGCCAACCGCAGCCACCACTTCCACGTGGGCGACCGCGTGATGGTGGTGGGGCCGGAAGAGAACGTCAACCGAGTTACCGAACTATTAGGCAACTCGGTGCGCCATCTGAACGTGCCAAACCTTATGACCATCTTCGTTGGCATCATCATCGGCATCCTGTTCGGCTCGCTGCCCATCGCCATACCGGGTATGCCCGTGCCAATGAAGCTTGGTCTGGCCGGAGGCCCGCTCATCGTGGCCATCATCATTGGCCGCTTCGGCCACCGCATGCATCTGGTTACCTACACCACAACGTCGGCCAACTTGATGCTGCGCGAGTTCGGACTCATGCTGTTCCTTGCCTCGGTGGGCATAAAGGCTGGCGCTGGCTTCTGGGACACAGTGGTGCGTGGCGATGGACTGCTCTACGTGGTCACGGGCTTCCTGATCACAATCATTCCCATCTTCGTGGTTGGCATTGTGGCCAAGAAGCACTACAAGTTCAACTACTACACCATCATGGGCATGATAGCCGGCACCTACACCGACCCACCAGCACTGGCCTACGCCAACCAGGTGTGCCCGCGCGAGGCTCCGTCGCTGGGCTATAGCACCGTCTATCCGCTCAGTATGTTCCTGCGCATCCTGACGGCGCAAATCATCGTGTTGTTCTTCTGTGGAGCGTAAGACTATGAAAAGCATCATCGTGTTTCTGCTGTCGGCAATGATGGCGACAACGGCAATGGCCGCCAACAAATCCAAAACGTGGTACAAGCTGTTCGACGTGGTGGTGAGCCCCGGCCAAAGCATTCAGGACGCAATAGAGAAAGCTCCAGCCGACACCGCGAGACAGTGGAAGATACTCATCCGCAAGGGCACATACCACCAGAAAGTCATCATCGACCGCCCCAACATCGTGCTCGTGGGCGAGGACCGCGACAGCACAGTGATTGTGGTGGCCGAGACAGGCCAAACCATCGGCATAAAGGAGTGGAAAGGCCAGAAGGTGGGCATGGGCGCGCTTGTGCTGCTCGATGGGGCTGACGACGCGGTGATAAGCGGACTGACCCTGTACAACAACTATGGCTCCACCGTAGAGCCCACCACCGTCCACCAGATGGCGGTGTACGGGCGTGCTACTCGCACCATACTCATCAATTGCAATGTGTGGGCCGACGGCAACGACGCTCTGTCGCTCTGGGCTGAGGGCAGCAACGGCATGTACTACCACGCCGACCTCGACCTGCGCTGTCCGGGTGTCGACTTCCTGTGCCCACGGGGCTGGTGCTATGCCACTCGGTGCAAGTTTTATGGCGACAGCCGCGCAATGATATGGCACGACGGGCGGGGCGACAAGAGCAAGAAGCTCGTGATAACCGACTCCTATTTCGACGCACGCACCCCCACCCTGCTTGGCCGCTACCACCACGACTGCCAGTTCTATCTGCTCAGATGCCGCATGTCGGCCAACGTGCTCAACGGTAACATCCACTATGCTTACTCCGACAAGGTGCTCGACCCGTGCCCATGGGGATTGCGCACATACTATTACGACTGCCACCGCGACGGCGGCGACAGCGGATGGCTGCGCGACAACCTCGACGAGGCCGATGGGCAACCCACACCAGAGGAAATCAATGCCAAGTGGACTTTCAACAACCGCTGGGATCCCGAGGCGAAGATACAACAACTGTGGCCGTTGCTGAAGTATGAACAAAGAAAGGTGATGCCACAAGACTAACCACAATTGTAAACAACAAATCGCCCCGCCCACGATGCTTTCGTGAGCGGGGCGATTTGTATAGTTTGAATCCAAATCGTCATTAGAGAGTACATTTCAAAAATGATGTCGGAGACATCGCCGCTCAATAACCGAGGGTGCTTGCACCCTCGGTAAGTGGCTTAGCTATTCTCCGACCCTATCGGGGTCGCCTCACCTGCACAGCGTCGCAACTCACTGATAGAGAGGGGCGACCCCGATAGGGTCGATTGTTTGGAGAGCTTTTGATTCCGTGGGTGCAAGCACCCACGGTTATTGAGTGGTGATGCCTCTGGCATCATCTGTTTCTTACGACCGATTGGGATTAATTAGGGCTGACTTGCACGACCCCTGCTATGGAAGTCCTACATTATTCGTAGACACTATCCACTTGTAGTGGCCGCCCTTGTGGCGGCCATAAAACAATGTTACAACCGCTTGAAAAAAGGAGGTCGAACGTTAATAATGGCCGCCACAAGGGACGGCCACTACAAGTGGTAGGTATAGCTGACACAATCCATGGATTATTGAGGTTAGACATCAAACGGGCATGATAAATCATGCCCCTACGCTTTCCATACCATTTGAAGACATAACAAATCGCCCCGCCCACGATAGTGTCGTGAGTGGGGCGATTTGCATAGTTTGAATTCAAATCGGTCATTAGGAAGTGCATTTCAAAAAATGATGTCTCTGGCATCATCTGTTTCTTACGACCGATTGGAATTAATTAGGGCTGACCTGCACGACCCCTGCTATGGAAGTCTTAGCCTACATTATTCGTAGACAGTACCCACTTGTAGTGGCCGCCCTTGTGGCGGCCATAAAACAATGTCACAACCGCTTGAAAAAAGAGGTCGAACGTTAATAAGAGCCGGCTCTAACCCTACCTACACGGCCCCTGCACTTGTGAGAACGTAGTGCCGATGTATTTGTGCAAACTGAGGAAAAAGTGAAACTTGAACTATGTTGACTATCACTGTGGATGGCACGTTAGTATTAGTCCGAAAGGGCAATTTTTGCATAAAACCGCTATAAAACTTCTTAAATAATTTGATGAATGGGAAAAATTGTTTAAATTTGCATCGTGAGAATGCGGCTGTAAGAAAGCCAAAGTTCTACAAGTGGTTTTCGTTTGTTACTTGTCAGGGATAGTCCAGAGCCTGTAATAGCAACAAAACCACGCTTTTTAGCTCTAACAATCATCTAAATAATTACGAATATGAAAAAACTACTCTCGTTGCTATTCCTGTTATTGCCATTATCGCTCAATGGCAATTTCCTGCTACAAGTGAATGCCGCCACAAAGAATATTACAACAACGGTGGGCAGCACCTTTACCCTTAGTCCTTGGGATGATGTGCGCTCTGACAATACATGGTCATGCATCAATACCGGGCCTGTAACTGACGAGTCCTCAGCGTTTACAGTTTCAGAAGCATCTAAAAACACAACACAATATCCTGTATCAGGAGGCACTTTTCTTTCGGGATATTACTGCACATATAGCGTAACAGCATTGAAAAGCGGAGTCTATACGCTGAAGATTGGCGTGATGTACACTTCCTATACAGGTTCTGTTTTAAATACTGTCAGTGCAGTTGCCACTTACAACATAACCGTTACAGAGCCAGTAGCTGTGCTTAGTACCAATGAAGACGATTCCACAAAGACGCTGACTTTCACTTACGGCATTCCAGACGAGGGCCTCACCAGTGGACAAGACGGTATATATGCACTGAATAAAGGCAGGGGGCCTGAATGGAATACTGGCACCTGGATTGATGATGACACCACCATTACAAAAGTAGTGTTCGAACCATCTTTCTCTGATGCACGGCCAACCACTACTAATGGATGGTTCTATACTTTGTCTAAGCTCAACAAAATCGAGGGTCTTGAAAATCTGAACACGTCTGAAGTCTTAGATATGCAAGCAATGTTCTCTGGCTGCGCCAACCTGACAAGCATTGATGTGAGCGGATTCGTTACGAAAAACGTGACAAACATGGGGTTTATGTTCTCTGGCTGCTCCAGCCTGACAAGCATTGATGTGAGTGGGTTCGATACGAAGAAAGTTACTAGAATGGATCATATATTCTCTGGCTGCTCCAGCCTGACAAGCATTGATGTGAGTGGGCTCGATACGAAGAATGTTACTAGAATGAATTGTATGTTCGAAGATTGTAATAATGTAACAAGCCTTGACGTTAGTAATTTCGATACACATACTGTTACCGATATGAGCAGCATGTTTGATGGCTGTAGCAGTTTGACGAACCTTGACGTTAGCAACTTTAACACACAAAATGTAACTGACATGAGTAGGATGTTCTCCTTTTGCAATAATTTAACTATCCTCGATGTTAGCAATTTCAATACGCAGAATGTTACTAACATTTATGGGATGTTTGCTAAATGCAGCAGCCTGACAAGCCTTGACGTAAGTAATTTCGATACACATAATGTTACCAATATGGGCGGCATGTTTGAAAACTGCAATGGCCTGACAAGCCTTGACGTAAGTAATTTCGATACACATAATGTTACCAATATGGGCGGCATGTTTGAAAACTGCAATGGCCTGACAAGCCTTGACGTAAGTAATTTCGATACACATAATGTTACCACTATGGGCTTTATGTTCTATAATTGTAGGAGTCTGACGAGCCTTAACATTAGTAGTTTTGACACGAAGAATGTCACTAATATGAGCTATATGTTCTATAATTGTAGGAGTCTGACAAATCTTGATGTTAGTAGTTTCGATACACAGAATGTTACAGATATGGACTATATGTTCTATTATTGTAGCAGTCTGACAAGTCTTGACGTTAGCCACTTCGACACACACAATGTTACAGATATGGAATCTCTGTTCCGTAATAGCAGCAGTTTGACAAGCCTTGATGTTAGCAATTTCAATACGCAGAATGTCACCAATATGAGTTATATGTTCAGCGGATGCAACCGCCTGGCAAGTCTTGACCTAAGCCATTTCAACACACAAAATGTTACTAACATGAAAAGTATGTTCTATGTATGTTTCAATCTGACCAGTCTTGATGTTAGTAATTTCGATACGCAGAAAGTTACAAACATGGCGGACTTGTTTGAACGCTGTAACAGTCTGATGAACCTTGATGTTAGCAACTTCGAAACACATAATGTTACAAATATGGTTGGTATGTTCAGCGGATGCAACAGTCTTACAAGTCTTGATGTTAGCAATTTTGATACACAAAATGTGAAGAACATGTATATGATGTTCAATGGATGCTCCAATTTGACAAGCCTAGATGTTAGCAATTTTGATACAAAGAATGTTACTAATATGGATGGGATGTTTGATAATTGCAGTAAACTGACAAGTCTTGACGTTAGCAACTTTGATACGCATAATGTTACGGACATGTGGTGCATGTTCTCTGATTGCAAAAGTTTAACAAGTCTTGACATTAGCAATTTCAACACACAGAATGTTAAGGACATATGGGGTATGTTTTACCGTTGTGACAGTCTTTCAGTATTAAATCTTGGTGATAATGACTTCCAAAATGTGACACAGAATAGTTTAACTTTCTATGGTGTTGGTACCGTTCCTTGTACTCTTGTTGTGGGCAAGAACTTCGACAAATCGGTGTTGGGGGAGAAAGAGGATAATAGATACCATTGGCTCTGTGGCTATTTCACAGATGCCGTAGTAGGAGAGACTGTCAGAATAAAGGAGATAGGCTATGCTGCATACGCGCCAAAGTATGACATAGACTATACCAAGACTGAGGGAATCCGGGCATTTAAAGCACGGTATGACGGAAACACCCAGACAGTGGTGCTTACAGAAATACTAAAAGCTCCAGAGAACACGCCTGTAATACTTATGGGCAGTGAGAACCTGTATATACTTGTTACCGCAGAAACGACACCTGAATCCATTGTTGGCAACGATCTTCAAGTGTCGGCATCAGACATTACAGCTGACGGTACCCAATGGATTTTCGAAGAGCAGGTAAACAACGGCAACAACGCTAAGGCGACAAGACTGCTGGCAGGCGCTTCCGCCGATATAGGCTTTGCAAAGGTGGAAAGCGGCTCAACAATAAAAGCCCGCACCGTTTACCTGTCAATCAGCGATGGCTCAACCGAAAAGGATTTCCTTAGTGTTGGCGACATCATCACGGGTGTACAATCCATCAGCCACAATATGCAAAAGGTGATTGGCGTATATGATACCAACGGAAGAAAGCTTGATACTTTCCATCATGGTATTAACATTGTACGTTTCGGCGACGGAACTGTGAAGAAGGTTCTTAAGAGATAAGACCATCCGCAAAATGCGGAATAACGAAGAAGGTGGGTCAAAACACCCTCCTGCGGGCATGATAAATCATGCCCCTACGTAATAGGCAGGTTGACTGTGCTTTGTAGGGGCATGATTTATCATGCCCGCAATCGGTAAAATCTTTGCATTTCGGGCATGATAAATCATGCCCCTACGGTTTGTTTCCATTGGCCGTCAATGAATTATGTAATTCCGAAACTTGAGTTAATAATGGCCGCCACAAGGGACGGCCACTACAAGTGGTAGGTATAGCTGACACAATCCATAATTATTCAGGTCAGATGTGCTTCACTACTTGCCTCCCCCTTGCTTTATTCCGCCCACCACGTCGTCATTGCTGATGGTGTGGTCGGCAGTCTTCACGCTGGCCTTGAGCGAGCCGAAGCGATAGCTGATGTGGATGCCAAACTGCCGTCGCTCCTGCCAAGAGCGTGAATGGCCAGTGTATTCGCCCTGCACGGTGCGCGACTTGTAGACACCGCGGGTCTCGAACGGGCTGTCGGCTGAGATTCTCACTGTCAGCCGGTCGTCCTTCAGGAAACTGCGCTGCAAGGAGAAGTAGTTGTACCACCAGTTGCCGTCAATCGAATAGACAGAGGAGGGCTCGCGGCCATAGCTGCAACCCAGCCCCGTGTTGAACACCAGATGCCAAGGCAGCTTATGCTGATAGTTCATGCTGAAGTAGCCGCTCCATCCGCCCAGTTTCAGGTCGATGTTGGGGTTCTTGTATCGGTTGTAGGCCACACTCGTGTTGACCGAGATGTTCATTGCCTTAGTGGGATTTATCTGGGCGTAGGCAGAGGTGTAGAACGAGCGTTGACGGTTGACGTTGCCGTAGCTTGTCCACGTCTTGCCGTCCACCACGCCTTGCAACTCGGCTATCTCGTTGTTGGAGAAGCTGAAAGACGGGCTTATGCTTAGCGTCAGTTTGCTACCCACGTGCATGAACGTGAGCCCCACCTGCTGGTTGCGCGCGCTGTTCAGCCCCGGCGCACCCTCGCTGATCGATGTCGGCGTCTCCACCCTCGCGGGGTTCAGATAGCTTATGCCCGGACGGTAGATGTTGGTGGAGTACTTCAGCGTGAGCGTGTTCAGGTCGTCCATCTTGTACTGCACGCTGGCCGAGGGGCACCAGTCGTTCAGATTCTTGCTGAACCCCGTGCCCGAGCCGTCGGGATAGGTGGCCTTCATGTGGCTGTACTCATAGCGCAGTCCGGCCCTGAGACTCCACTTGCTCAACGTCGCCATCCATTCGGCATAGGCCGCTGCCACCTGGGTATTGTGGTTGAAGCGGCTGTGCATGTCCTCGGTCGCCTCGCCGTCGTAATCCATGGTGGTGTTGCTCTTGTTTGAGCGGTTGATGTATTTCGCGCCCACTTCCACCTTGTTGTGCTTGCCCACGGGCCGCACGTAGTCCACCTGCGCCGTGTGCTCGAAAAACTTCTCCCTCTGCCGCTGCTCGTAGCCAGTGTAGCTGAATGGCACATTCACCATGTTGCTGAAGCTGATGTCCATGTTCTGGTTCTGCCTCGTGGTGGAACCCATGTAACTCAGCGTGAGCACCTCGCCGTCGAGGTGGGTCTTGTGCTCGTAGTCGAGCCGCCCATTGATGTTGTAGTAGTCATAGAGCGGCATGCCGAGGGTCTGGTCGAAGCTGTAGAGGGAGCTGCCGTCGCTGCCGTAGCGGGCCTCGCTGCTGTTGATGCCGATGTCCACATTATAATAATAGCCACCGGCCGAGAGCGAGAGCAGGTTGAGCGAGTCTATCTCGTAGCTTGCCGAGATGTTGCCATAGTGCAAGCTCACAGGGCCGCTCTGATTAGATCGGGACACTTGCCGCTCGCCGCTGCCGGCGTAGGTGGTCTCGCTCGAACTGGTGCTCTCCTGTTGCTTCTTCGGGCCATAGAAGTAGCCGTAGTTGACCGACGTTGTCAGCTTGCCGGTCTGTGTGGTCAAGCTCCCTCCCGCGTCAACTCCGCCCTTAGTGCTGACGGCTGAGTTGACCGATCCGGCCACTCCCTTCATGCCCGCGTTGTCCTTCATCACGATGTTGAGTATGGTGGTGGTGCCCTCGGCGTCGTATTTCGCCCCTGGGTCGGTTATCACCTCTATCTTCTTGATCATGTTGGCGGGTATGGACTTGAGTATCTGACTTGTGTTGCTGCCCTCAAGGCTCGGGTCGGGATGGCCGTTCTTGTAGATTTTGAACGACGACGAACCCTTCACGCGTATGTTGTCCTGCCCGTCGACGGTAACCATGGGCACCTTGCGCAGCATTTCGAGCGTGTTGTTGGTCTTGGCCTCCTCGTCGTGGGCCACGTCGTAGGTCAACTTGTCGATGTCCTGCTTCACGAGTTTGCGGGCTGCAGTAACCTGCACCTCGTCGAGTTCGAATTGCTTCCAATACCCGGCTGAGTCGGTGGCTGTCGTGTCGGCTGGCTGTTGAGCCCGCACTTGGGTTGCAAACATGAGAGCCATGCCTGCCATTATGAGAGATTTCATTCTGATTTTCTTATTGTTGTGAGTTCCACTGGTTGTCTATCTCGCCGATGCTGATGCCGAGCAGTCGCATCTGCCGGAATACCTCGGGCAGCAAGTCCTTGAAGAACGCGGCCCGACGCTGCTGCTGTATGTGGCTGAGCGCGTCCTGGCTGACGTAGTAGCCCAGCCCGCGGCGGTTGTAGATGATGCCCGCCCGCGCCAGCTCGTCATAGGCTTTCACCGCTGTGTTGGTGTTCACCTCCAACTGAACGGCATACTCTCTGACCGAGGGAATGCGCTCGTCGGCACGGTAGCGTCCGGCGAGTATGTCGTCGCACAGGCGGTCGGCCATCTGCAGATATATTGCTTTGTTGTCATTAAACATATTTGTTGGTTTAGGTCGGTTCTAAAAATTATGTCGAGCTGGATTTTGAGTTTGTGCGAGTAGATTTTTGCAAGTGAACGAGGGAGTGTAGCGGGCTACACGACCGAGCGAACTTACAAAAAGATGCCGCAGAAACCAAAATACAGCCGAATTGATAGAATGACCTTTCATATTTATTGTTATTTCAGAATTTTTAGAACAGACCTTTAGTCTTTCCTCGTTTTCATTTGCCCACTTTCAGCCCGTTGGTGTCTATCTTGCCCACGCCGCTGATCTGCTGCGACAGCGTTTCCACGTCGCCTGTGAAGTCCATCTCGCCACTGCCGGAGATTGCCGCCACCACCGACTTGCAATGGTTGAATTTCATGCTGACGTCGCCGCTGCCGGAAATCGACACATTGGTGGAGCCGACGGCAGTGAGGGCGGCGTCGACATCGCCGCTTCCAGCTATCGTTACCATGACGGATGAGGCCACGATGTTCTTTATGTCGAACGTGCCGCTGCCCGCCACGCTGAGCTCGAGCCTGTCGGAGGTCATCGTGGTGTCGCAGCGGAACTCGCCGCTACCTTTGATGGTAACGCACTGCAGACTCGGCGCTTTCACCGTGATGTAGGCCATGCGGTCGCGATGCCCTTGGAAGATTATTCTTTCTTGGCGCTTCTCATGCTTTTCAATGGTGAGTTCCGGCCCTTGAGACGACACGCTCATTTCGTCGAAGTCGCTCTCTGACGCCCTCACCACCACGCTGAATGTGTCCGACGGCACGTAAGTCACCACCGATGGATAGCCGATGGTTATGCGGTTGAAGTCCTTGGCGTCCACTTTCACTGTCTTTTCAGGGCCGCGGTTTTTGTTGCTTTTAGTCTCAATGCGGCAAGAAGAGAATGCCAATGTGGAGGCCAGAAATAATATGGATAATGCGATTGTCTTCATTTTTTCAGTGTTTTTATAAGTTATACCATTTGTTGTTTACTGCCTGCAAGCGCGAATAGATGCGGAACGAGAGCCGGAAGTTGAAGCACGCAACGGCCCAAGCCACCACATACTCCGCCGCCGAGACCCAAGGACTGTCGATGAGCACTACGGTGTAGTTGTCCTCGCCATAGATTGCGTTGAGCAGGGCTATCGAGCCAAATGTTATTCCGAGGCTAAGCACGATGACAAGTGTTATGAGCAGGATGTTGCTCTTGATCCAAGCGTGGCGGCGGAACAGCGAGCCCAAGAGCAGATAGATGGAGTTGGAAAGCACGTAGGCGGTGATAGTGGTGAACACCCACGGCAGAGCGTCGTCCGGCATCAGACTGATGCTGCCAAGCTGCATGAAGAACGTGACGACAACCGATGTGGAGTCGTGGAAAATCAATTGGTTGACAACCACTTGCACCAAATCGCCAGCGGCCAAGCCCACCAGTGTGGCCAATGGTACCACCAGAACGATGCAAATATATCGGCTGATGAACTTCTCCAGTTTGCTGGCCGGAAGCATGAACGAGCTGATGCGCTTCTGCTTGTCGGTCAGGTCGCTTGCTATGAAGGCTCCACTCGTGAGAAGATAACCGCCAAGCACATAGACCGACACAGTGGCTATGGTAGCAGCATAGCCCGCGTTGCTGTTGCGCGTCAGCAGGTTGAGCAGGAAGCACACCAGTATGGCTAAAAGACCAGTGCCCGCGGCCTTCTCGTAGACATTGCGCCGGTTGGCCATCTGCCACACCAGCGTGTTCAGAAATCTGTGAAAATTGAATTGTGTCATAGCTTGTTGGAAATTGTGGCGTTAAACAATAGTTCAAGGTTCATCTCCGTCTCGCCCTCGTCGGCATTACGGTTGAAGATGGCGCTCATTCCGCCCATGCTCGGCTCGGCGTAGATGGCGTCGGAAGCCTCCTCTGTCGGCACTGTGCGGAAAGCGTAGCGGCTGGTCAGGTCGGCCACGCTGGCGTCAAGCAGCAGCCGGCTTTGGTCGATGATCACCACGTGGTCGAGCAGCCGCTCTATGTCGTGCACCTGGTGGGTTGAGATGATGAGCGTGCGGCCGTCACCCATGCGCCCGGCCACCACCTTGCGGAAGAGGCTCTTCGACGGTATGTCGAGCCCGTTGGTCGGCTCGTCCATCAGAATCAGACGGGTGTTGGTGGCCAGCGCATAGCTCATGAACACCTTTTTCTTCTGCCCCATCGACAGGCCTTTCAGGTTTGAGCCTGGGTCCACCTCGAAGTCGTCGAGACACTGGCGCAGCAGCTCGTGGCTGAATTTGGGATAGAACACGCTGTTCAGCCGGACGAACTCGCTGAGCGGGCACTCTGGCAGACTGAACTCCTCTGGCACGAGAAACATGTCGGCCAGCATCTCTGGCTTGCGCTGGAAGCTACGCCGCCCGTCCACGGCCACGCTGCCCCGCTTCGGGCGCAGCAGTCCACTGATGAGGTAGAGCAGCGTCGACTTGCCGGTGCCGTTCTTGCCGAGCAAGCCGTAGATGCCGTTGCCCTGAAGAGTCAGCGAGAAGTCGCTGAACACCTTTCTTTTGCTGCCTTGATAGGCGTAGGTGATGTTGTCTACTGTTATCATAATCGCTTTGTTTTAATAATTATTCTTGAACAATATTAGTGTACTACTATATTAGTACACCGCAAAGGTATTACGAAATAATATATAATCCAAGAAAACGGGGCATCTTTTATGGTTTGTTAACAGTTGTAATCGCTTTTCATCTCTTTTCCGTCAATACCCCGCCGCTGTGTGGCTGCCCCTTGAACATCCCTCCCATAAGATGAAAACAACTTGTATGTTGTTGCAAAACAAGCGATTTCATCACGCCAAATGGCTCATTTATGACTTTTGACACGTGTGAAAATGTCTTTTGGCACGTGTGGCAAATACATTCGACACGTGTGAGAAAACATTTCCGCACGTGCCAAAGAACACATCGGAGGCAACACTGGAGGACAAATTAGTTTGCATTATTCATAGACAGTGATTGTTATATCTGTTATCTGTCAATTGCAGGGGTCGTGCCTTGTGCCGGCCCACATTAATGTTCGACTTCTTTTAAAAAGATTATAACATTGTTTGTGGGCCGGCACAAGGCACGGCCCCTGCATTCGATTTACATACCGTTCACACCCTATGAATAATCCAGGTTAGCTGTTACAAGAATTGTATAATGGCTTTCGCTGCGCATTTATCACACTGTTATTGGCCGTGGAACTGTAAGACAGCCAACTATACGAAAGCATTAATCGAAGAGGCCGACACGAGCCAGAATGTGGCGCAAAACATGGAGTACGCCCACAAGCACCTTGCGGCGATAGGCTGAATTGTTTGACAATATGTCTTTCTTGAACAAAATTAAGGTGTCTAAGGAGCAGAATGGCACATAATTGATACAATGAAATACAGAAAGAAGGTTTGGCATAAATTTTGCTAACTTAATGCTAGTTCTTGAAGTGAATAATAGTAGCGACGAGAAGCAGGTTTGTACCGTGTGCCTGTCATGGAAAAAGGAAAGATTGTCATAAGCTGTTAGTTTGGCGGATGATAATTTAGATTAAGGAAATAGGTGCTTCGACATATATACGCCATAGATTTTAAGATTTTTGTTTATTTTACTATCATGAGGAGAATTGCAGAAATACTATTTTTGTCAATATGTCTGACTGCTTGTAGCATGTCTGGTAAAGAAGATAATAAGCGAGACGACGTGATAGAAGCGGTTGAAGAGGTTGACACCACCGCAGTTGACCATTTCGATTCCTTATCTGGAAAATGGATTGGTCCACATTCTGGCAGACTTAACGGAACTGACAATTCTCCTTTTGATACTATACGTTAATAATAGGAAAATTCCTGATTGTTAAGCGGAATGGCCGCTGGTATAATGTAGCCACAGGAAAGCCATTCTCAGGAACGGCTCGAGCAAGGGGGCTTACATATAATTACACCCCCAATGGAGAAAAGATTTTACTTTCAAAGCCTAAGCCTAATGCGCCAAAGGTTTTGAACAATTTGTGGAGATTTGAAAATCCTAACAATAAAGGATTTAAAAAAGGCCTATATTATCCGTATAAGACTGCAAACGGAAACATTGATATAGGTCCTGGAATAGATTTATCAAGGCAGTCGCAGCAATTTCGAGATAAGGCAAAGCGAGGTCTAACTCGTCAGAAAGTTGACAGTGAAGCGTTGCAGAGGGTTAATCACCATCTTTCACGAGTTGATGAAGCCCTCAAAACTTTCACTGCATATCCTGACACTGTCAGCCCTCAAATAAAAGAGGGTCTTGCTGACATCCGTTATCAGACAGGAAGTTTAAATTCCTTTCCAAAACTCCTTAAGGCTGTTGCCACAGGTGATTTAGATAATATCAGAAAAGAGTCAAAGGTCTACTTTCCTTTGGGTGGAACAAATAAAATGGCATTCGACAAAAAGCGACATGATGAAAGGCTTAAGAATTACTTTCATTATAGCCAAGGCGGATATATGCCCACGCTAATACCACGCATTAGAAAGTAAATCTCACCTCTTTCTAAAGGTCGGTTCTAAAAATTCTGAAATAAAATAAATATGAAAGATCATTCTATC
>CAZRSL010000045.1:20887-21157 GCA_964602785.1 uncultured Prevotella sp. | reverse complement strand
CCCAAGGACACCAAGCAGCTGCTGGCCAACTACAAGGACGTGCCAGAGAACCTGATTCAGGCCATTGTCGACAGCAACCGCACCCGCAAGGACTTCATCGCCGATCAGGTGCTCCATCGTGCCGGCTATTATGACTACTACAACAACGGCAGCTACAACCCCAACGAGGAGCGTCCGGTGGTGATAGGCGTCTATCGTCTCACTATGAAATCGAACAGCGACAACTTCCGCCAGTCGTCGATACAGGGAGTGTTGAAGCGCATCAAGGCC
>CAZRSL010000045.1:0-20877 GCA_964602785.1 uncultured Prevotella sp. | reverse complement strand
GCGCTGAGGTGATAATCTACGAGCCCACGCTCACCGACGGCTCAACGTTCTTCGGCAGCCGTGTGGTCAACAATCTCGACGAGTTCAAGTGCAAGAGCCATGCCATCATAGCCAACCGTTACGACTCCTCGCTCGACGATGTGAAGGAGAAGGTTTACACCCGCGACCTCTTCCGCCGCGACTGATAGCTATATAATGGCTTGCAACACTAAGTCAGCATGAGTAAGACGTGTCCTACTGTCTCTGTTGTGATGGCAACCTACAATGGGGAGGAGTTTCTGTGCGAGCAGCTCGACTCGATAATCAAACAGACATACCCTTTGTATGAGATTATTGTACAAGACGATGGCTCCACCGACAAGACCCTTGACATACTGAAAGGTTATGCCGACAAAGACAAGAGGATGCGGGTGTTGTTAAATGATGGGCCGCATGGCATAAATAGCAACTTCTACTCCGCCATCGTAAAGGCTTCAGGCGAATTTATAGCTATAAGCGACCAGGACGACATCTGGCTTCCAGACAAAATCGAAAAGGAAGTGGCCACTATCACCGCAAAGAATGGCGTGCTTTGTGGTGGTAGGAGCGTTTCGTTCTCAGGAGATGGCTCCTATAACCATTACGACGCCCGCACTCCAAACCATGGCTTGCTGCGGCTGATTAACTGTGCCGAGGTTCCGGGCCACACCATGCTCTTCCGTCGCGATTGGTTCGAGCAGTTGCCATCGGACAGTCCGGCTTTCCATACCATACTCTACGATTTGGTGCTGTCCATATCGGCCGCCGCCTCTGACGGGCTTTTGTGGATTGACACTCCATTAGTCAGAAAGCGCACTCATGCCACTTCAGCCGCCTACACTAACGTCTCAACGAGCGTCTCGTCTTGGAAAAATGCTCTCAATATGCTGGGATGGTGCTTGTGGCATTATAAGGAGGTGAAACGGCTCAGCTGTAGCCGCTACCAGAACATCATAAAGCTCATCCGCGACATTGGCTCTGGCACGCAGCAATGCAAAGTGGCTGTCAGAATGTTGACGCTTCAGCAGTCGTCAAAATGGTCTGACATGTTGCGACTTCAGACTCTGTCTATAAAGCATAGGAGCGAAATATTGCATACCAGTGAAAAATCGGTAAAAAATTTCCTCCACGCTTTTCTCTTTCCCATCATCTCTTGCTGGTACAACCGCACAATGTTGCCTGACGGCAAGTAGACCCGACAGCCTATTCAAGTCATTGCAAGTATTCGATGAGGCGGTTGAACATTTCTTTTAATCCATATTGAGGCTCCCATCCAAGAGAGCGGAGCTTGGCCGATGAAAGTCGCAACTTGGTTGGAGGGGCGTAGCCGCAGTTTCTGTCTGGCTCCACTTTGATGCTGATTGACATGTTGAAATTAGCCTTCAAGTATTCAGCCATACCTCTGGCCGATATGTAGGTCTCGTCGTTGGCCACGTTGTAGGCTGTTCCATGGCCACCTTTTAATAATATGTAAAGAATGGCACTGGCGGCGTCGGTGGTGTAGCAATATGGGCGGGCTGATTCGCCAGTAGTATGCAGCACTATGTCCTCGCCCTTGGAGGCAAGGCGTGCAAACTGCGCTATTATGCGGTTGTCGTCTCTGCTGATGCCGGCACCAGTAGTTTGGGTGAGCCGCGCTATGCCTACTGGCACTCCATATTCCTTGGCGTAGGCCACGCAAAGGTTCTCTGCAGCTCGTTTTGCCATTGGGTAACTGCTGCGAATGTCCTGTGGGTCGATGTATCCTTGGAAACTTTCGTCTATTGGCTTGCTGTCGTCATGGACGGTGCCATATACTTCGAGCGATGACAAAAAGACAACACACTTTACTTTGTGCTTCACCGAGTAGTCGAGCACAGCCTTTGTGCCGTTGAAGATGGTGTTGATAGTCTCAACTGGGTTGCTGACGAAATACTTGCTTGCAGTGGGCGAGGCGCAATGGACTATATAGTCGACATCTCCCAACAGACTGTAATCGCCGCCAAGCAGGTCGAATGGCAGAAAAGCGACATCCCCATACTCTTCGCCAAACATTGCGTGAGCCTTCTCAATGTTGCGCACAGGTGCGACAATCTTTATGTCCTCCTCCAACGCCGACAAGCAGCGTATCAGAGTGGATCCAATCAGTCCTGTCGCTCCTGTTATCAAAAATCTTGCCCCGTTCAGTTCATCCTTTAAAGGAAAGGAACTTGCAAACGCCTCAATGTCTCTCGTCAGTACGTCTTTCATCTTTTGTCTTTACAATCCGAATATTTGCTGGTTCTCGTGCACCTGTACCATTGCCCGGAATATGAAGAAGTCGGTCGGAGTGGTGATTTTTATATTTTCCATCGGACCAATTATGGTGTTCATACGGAAGCCGTAATGGCTCATCAGCGTGCAACTGTCGATGTAGTTGGTCTTGCCGTCGGCCAAGGCTTTACGGTGAGTGGCGATGATGTCTTTCAGACGGAATGTCTGCGGCGCCCGCGCTATCAGCGACTTGTCCCTGTCGGGTATCTCCAATGAGCCGTCGTCCTGTTGTACCACGAATGTCTCGGTGGCTGGCACGCATGTTATGCAGTTGCCTCGCTCGTGGGCTGTGTTGATATTGTCGGTTATGGTCTGTTCGGTTATCAGTGGGCGCACCCCGTCGTGGATGAGAACTATGTCGCCGCCGCCACCAGCATGGGCATTGGCATATTTCTCAGCCGCGCAGAGACCGTTGTAGATGCTTTGTTGGCCGCTGTCGCCACCAGCGACAATGTCGACCACTTTATTTATCTCAAACTTGCGTAGCATCTTCTTTAAGAATGGAATCCAGCTTTCCAGACAAGCCACCACTATGCCGTCGATGTCGGGGTGGTTGTCGAACAGTTCGAGGGTATAGACAATGATGGGTTTGCCATTAAGCTCAAGGAATTGTTTTGGCCTCGACTTTGTATGCATGCGCTGGCCTGTGCCGCCAGCAAAGATAACAGCAATGTTCATATATGTTGTTTTATTTATATCCAGTGTGTCGCGTCGCAACTGTAGATTGACTTGTAGTGCAGAATCTCGTACAGCCTGACTCTTACGGAGTGATGATTATTGTTGTATGAAGTCAATATGTTGCGCAGTTGGCTTGTTGTGCGCTTCTGCTTGTGGTTGAGTCCACCGCCGAGCCTCTGCTCTATGCAACGCAAGATGTCGAGCCTGTCGTCGTCGAACCGTAAGTGCAGAAACCTGTAGAGTTTAGACTTCCGCTTGCTTCTCATACCAGTTATGCTCGTCTCAGTACGCCTGTATTTCATCAGGCACTGCCCTGTGTAGCTTATGCCTCCACAAAAGCACGCCAACGAGGCAAACCACGTGTCGTGATAGCGCATCTCGTGCGGTATGGGCAATGCCTTGTTGACAAAGCTTCGCCTCAAAAGCATTGTGGCGCCTTGGTATGGGTTGCGGAAAAGGATGATGGACAGCAGTTTCTTCATGTCGTCGTCAGGAACCCAGTCGAGGGCTTCTTGCTGTCGTAGAGTTGTGCCAGTAGGAACTCCGTCAGCGTCGACGAACGCAGAGTTGCCACAGGCCAACGCCTTGTCGCCGATAATGCCAATAAGAGTTTCCAAGTGGTCAGGCTCCCAAATGTCGTCGCAGTCGCTCAGCGCGATGTATTCGCCACGGCATTCCATCATCGCTTTGCCAAAGTTGTCTTTAAATCCCAGATTGCTTTGGTTTCTGTAGATTCTGATGCGATTGTCTTCTGCTGCCAATTGCTCCATAAGCTCCCAAGACCCGTCGGTAGAGCAGTCGTCGCTCATTACGAGCTCTATGTCAGCGACAGTCTGGCCGAGAATCGACTCAACCTGCTGGCGCAGATATTTCTCCCCGTTGTAGACGGCTAAAGCTACTGAGACTAATGGCATAATGGCTCAAATAAATTCAATGTTCATCTTGTGTCGGTCGCGCTTGTCCTTGGGCGGCAGATTCATATAGTCGTGATAGGCTATCTGGCACATGCGGTCGGGGTTGGCGGGGCCTTCAAATGTTTTGCCCTCGAACACTATGTCCTTGTGTGGGGTGAGTACTTCACGGGGCAATTGCTCATAGAACCACGCCCCGTAGCTGTGCATGCAGCTGTCGCGATGACCGAACAACCGTCCGATGACGCGGAACAAGGGGAACACGGCGTAGTGGAGAACATCGTAGCCAGCTTGGGCAAGCCATGGGTGGACACCAGCGAACCTGATGTTGACGTTGACCGACAGCTTGCCGGCCAGCCGCTGCAACCACGGCAACATATAGCCCTCGTATGGGAATATGTCGACGTGCAGACCCGTATACTTCAAGGCCTCTGCGGCACGGCGGTCGCGGCTGTCGGCGGAGTCGCTGCTCACCTCGCGGCTGCGCAGGTCGCGCAGCACAGCCCACTCCTTGTAGAAGCCCTTGTCGGTGGTGTTGTCTTGCAGCACAAAGTCGGGGTGAGGGTGGGCCTTGATGTACTGGCAGAGGCGGTGGAAGTCTTTGTAGTCCACCACAAAGTCAACGTCGTCGTCCCATGGTATGAAGCCGCCGTGGCGCAACGCCCCCAGTACGTTGCCCCCGTCGAGCCGGCATGGCACGCCCGCCTCCTTGGCCGTCTGTTGCAGCCACACCGCCATCTCTAAGAGCCGCATCTGCGCTTTGCGGAGCGTTGAGCCCTCAGGGTTGTATTCTTGCCGGAGTTGTTCTTCGGTCTCGCCTGTGTTGTATGTCTTCATTTTATAATTTATATCTGTCATAATAGCAGCTTGTCAGTGGAAAAAGCACGGCCCTGATTATAGTCATCAGAGGCGGGTAGTGTTTCAGATGGAGTATCTCGTTGCGGTGGCGAAGGCACAATCTCAGTAGTTTGAGTGTTGAGACGGGGTCGGAGTGCTGTTGCAGCCGCATCATCTTTATGGCATCGGCGATGAGCTGCGACTTGATGGGCAGCGACTGGAGCCAAAACTGCCTGTCGCGGTAACGTGGTGCCGCAATTCTCCTTATTTTAAAGAAGTGCTTGACCGACCAGCTGAGCATGCGCCACGCGTTGCCGGCGGTGGGCGTGGCCACCTTGGTGGCGTCGTTGTAGGTGGCCGCGGTGTTGTAGCGGCGCCAACCGACAAGCACCTCGTTGACCGACGCTATGCTTTCGTATGCCGCCGCCGTCATGGCAAAGAATGTGTCGTAGAGCTGGAAGTCGCGTGCGAGGCCTGTCATGCCAGCCATTTCACGCTTGAACAGGATGTTGTGGCCAGAGATTTCGGTGCAATAGAGCATCCGCAGCAGCGAGTAGTTGGGCTCGCGAGGGTCGAAGTGGACGTATGAGCCGTCGGCTGAGAACTGTCGCGAGCGGCACGTGCACAGCATCTTGTCGCCTATCGCCTCCACTTGCTTCTCTATTTTCCGTTTGTCCCACACGTCGTCTTGGTCGCACGTGGCTATCAGGTCGCCTTTGCAACGGCTGATGCAGCTGTAGAAGTTGCCGTTGACGCCATGGGCGGCCTCGTTGCTGTACACCTTTATCACAGGATTGGCAGCGGCATATTCGCGAAGTATGTCCACGGTGTGGTCGGTTGAGCCGTCGTCTTGCGCCACAATCTCAAAAATGGGATAGGTTTGGGCGAGCAGAGAGTCTATCTGCTCTCGCAGGAACCGCTCCCCGTTGTAGGTGCAAAGTGCTATCGATACTCGCTTAGTGGTGTCCATGGCTCGCGTGTGATGTCTGTGTTCATGTTTGCAAATGTAGCACTTTTTCTGTTTAATTCAAAATAATGTTGATTTTATTTTGTTGCTTCTTTGCTCGTCAGACAGTGGCAAGAGCCTTTTTGTTAGTTATAGGAGTGTTGAGACTTTACAAAATCGTGATTAAATTTGTGAGACTCCCCTTTTTCCATTACTTTTGCACTACGTAAGGGCAATTGGTAATTCAATGTGCATTCTTCTATATATAGCAACAGTAAAACAGGTATAGCATGAGACTTTTTCTCGATAGATTGAAACTTGCCGTACAGAAGCGCACTGGCTCGTCTCAGACCGCCAAAAACCATTCATGGTGGGTGGCTAAAGGGTATGAGAACAATCCGGAGGTGAGTTTTGTTTTGCAGTCGCACAACAAGAGTCTGCAAATAGTCCACGTGGTAAGGAAGCTGCGCCAATATAAGGGCAAGAAGGAGATAGTGGTGATAGACGATGGCTCAAGCGAGGAGCACACTGTGCGGTTGGTGAGGGAACTGACTGGAGCCAACGAATTCCTCGTTAGGGGCAACGACCTTTTTGAAGTTGTTACCTACGACAAGGTGGGGCGGTTCACCAATGGCAGACTTGTGGCGTTGATGCAAGACGATGACGATTTCGACGACCTCAGTTGGATAGACGAGGCCATGTCCTATTTCAACAAGTTTCCGAGGCTTGCCATTCTTGGCGGAAAGTGGCAGACAAGAGCCACTTTCGACAGTGCAACCCGGATGTATGCAAGCGGCAAGGTCGATGTGGAGGGCGCTTTCTCTTTTGCCCAGGTCGTTTGCCGTGCGCCAATGTGGTTCAGCCGCCCACTCTTCGAGCAGCATCTTCACCATAACGACTACAGATTTGCGCCAGTTCAGTATGACGATGATGAGATATGCCTGCGCTGTTGGACTCTCGGTTTGCAGGTGGGTTGGTACGATGCCCGCTTCCATTCGCTCTCACCAGGCGGCATGCGCTTGTGGAACAGAGGTTTGATAGCAGAGCAGAAAGAACGCAACGGCCACCTGCTCTACGACCTCTATTCTGACAAGATAGCCCAAATCAACCAGACTATCGAAGAAGCCAATTCTGGATTGAAATAGTAGAGAAAAGGGCTGACAGATGAGCGAACTGAAGGAGAAAACCGCCACTGGGCTGTTTTGGGCAGCCCTCAACAACGGGGGCATGATGGTGCTCAACGCCCTGATTGGCCTTTGCCTTGCCAATCTGCTCATGCCATCCGATTACGGCTTGGTGGGCTTGACCACTATCTTTGCAGCTATAGCCACCACGTTGCAGGAGAGCGGCTTCACATCGGCCTTGACCAACAAGAAGAACCCAACTCACGACGACTACAACTCGGTGTTTTGGTTCTCCTTTGTTGTAGGCTCCCTTTGCTATGTCATCCTTTTCTTTTCCGCGCCACTGATAGCGTGGTTCTACCATCAGCCCCGGCTTGTGGCGTTGTGCCGCGTGTGTTTCTTGAGCATCCCGCTCAGTGCCATTGGCACCATCCCAGCGGCCATACTCTACAAGCAACTTATCATAAAGCCTGTCACCGAGCAGCGTCTCTGCGTGCTTATCCTTTCTGGGGCTATGGGCATAGTCATGGCTTATTGTGGCCTGGCATATTGGAGCTTGGTGGTGCAGCAGCTGGTCTACATTGGGCTGCAGAGCATTCTGAAGTTCCGACTCATCAGTTGGCGGCCCACATGGTCGTTCACCTTTGAGCCCATTCGCCAGATGTTCGGTTTCAGCAGCAAGTTGTTGGCCACCAACATCGTCTCACAGCTGAGCCAAAACATCCTGAATGTGATCTTCGGACGTCTGTTCCCTGTCAGCACTGTGGGAAACTTCACCCAAGGGTGGAAGTGGAACAATATGGCCTCGTCTATGATTTCTGGCATGATGTCGCAAGTGTCGCAACCTGTGCTGTCGAAACTAAACGACGAGCCTGGCCGCCAGATGGGGGCGTTGCGCAAGATGGTCCGGTTGGCCGCTTTCCTCTCGTTTCCGCTCATGCTTGGTCTGGCGTCGATAGCCTACGAGTTCATCACGCTTTTGCTACCCGACCGTTGGGCCGACAGCGTTCCAATACTCATGCTGCTTTGTGTTGGCGGAGCTTTCACGCCAGTGTGCCAGCCCATGCAGTTCTTTGTGGTTAGCCGTGGGCGCAGCGACATGTTCATGTGGACCAACATTGCTCTCCTGGTGTTGCAGATAGCCGTAGTGCTCGCCTTGGCCCAATTCGGCATCTTGGTGATGGTGGCCGTCTATTCCTTGCTAATTGTGGTGTGGACGCTGGTGTGGCGTCGGGCTTGCAACAGGCTCACGCGCTACACACTGTTAGAGATGCTAAAGGATACCATGCCGTTCCTCCTTGCAGCCATAGTGGCGGTGGGGGCTGGCTATTTTGCCGCGTCGTTGCTGAGTGGCCTTCTCATAAGACTGTTGGTTAAGATTGCTGTGGCTGTGGCGATTTATGTGGGCGTGATGAAGTTGTTTGGCGCCCAGATTATGAAGGAGTGCATCCAGTTTGTGCTCCACCGCCGGGTGATGTAGCTCAGCACAGTCCAAGCAGGTGGCCTGTGAGCAGTCCGCCATTGCGAATGAGCAGATAGGCTGTCAGCACCACGGCCACAGCCCTCATCTTACCTCGCCAAGCGTCCGACGCTCTTAGGAGCAGATAGCCGACGGCAATGGGCAGCAGGAACGCCCAGCCGGAGGTCATGATGTAGACCTCGTTGATGGCGAAGCCAAGCACAATGTTGAGCACAAAGTCGAACCCCACCCAGCACAGCACCATCTGCATCAGCCTCGTGCGCCAGCCCGCCACGATGCCGCCGATGAGCAGCAACACTATCAGCGCCTCAACGGCGTAGCTCCACCAGTGGTGATAGTTGACAAAAACAGGGCGGTCCATCTGCACGTCTTTCAGCAGTTGGTCGCGGTGCAACTGAAACGACTCGCCAAACAGATTTTCCACTATGCTCTTGCCACGTGGCGTAGAAATGTCGATGTTCTTGGTTACCCATCCCTTGCCCATGGCTTTGCCGTTGTGGGCATCGCCCCATTTCTTGCGGTTGTTCAGTTGGTTGATGAACTTCTCGTTGTGTATGTTGTCCTTCATCCGCTTTGCGTTGATGGCGTTGCGCTTGGCAATGCGTGGCACCTCTATTGTCTGGTATTCCACCTTTTGTATGCCCAACAGCAACAGCAGCGGCAGCACCACACCCACCAAAAGGAACACCGGGCGGAAGAAGCGGCGGCGGTTGGTGAAGAGGTCGGCTATTATGGTCTTTATGCCGTTGCTCAGTGCCAAACCCGACGTGAAGAAAAGCAACAGCAGCGACTGCCATGCCCTCAGTTCGCGCCCACGTTGTATGGCGCGCCCGCAGATGTAGAGCGTCATCGTGAGCAGCATCAGCGAGAAGATGAAATGGTCGGGGCAAACGGCTGGCACCATGACGTGGGCCACCGAGAAGAGCATCAGCGTGAGCAGGCACGAGTCGAAGTGGCTCAGCCCCATCACCTCGCGCAGTGTGCGGAACATGAACACGGCGGCGTAGGTGGCGGCAGCCACAATCAACACGGCCATGATAAACCACGCCGCATTGACGTTCCACGTGTCCATAATCCACTCGTTGAGCCAGCGGAAGGGGTAGAGCACTGTCAGGTAGAGCGGATGACGCTCCGACTCGAAATAGACTTGGCCATTGCTCAGGAATGCGCACGACCAGGAGTCGTAGCCCGACAAGCGGAACACCCTTGTCGACACGGTGTAGAAACCCACGTGGTGAGCCTTGATGTACTCGCCGAAGTGGCTGTAGATTTGCAGGGCGTTGAGCAGGGCGAATGCCACAAATGCCACAAGTGCCACCCCGCGCTCCTCTCGCTTTATCTTAAATACGTTGCGCATGACGGTTTTCTGTTGCGGCTGCAAAGTTAAGCATTATTTTTGTGGGAGTGGCTGTTTTGGGGTTGATTTGTTTCAAAAAAGTAATGGAGCATAATGCAAGATGGCGTGCCTCTGTCAGACACGCCCTCTTGCATTATGTATTCTAATCAAGTGCTGGTTGTTATCGCTTGCTCCTGTTGCGCCACAGTGCGCTCATGTCCTCGAGCGTCTTGCCCTTGGTTTCGGGCACCAAGCGTGCCACGAAGATGGCTGCGATGACGCAGATCACGCCATAGAGGCCGTAGGTGAACCAGTGGCCGAAGTCGTCGCCCTTGACGAGGTGCATGTTGAACATGGGCACAAACGACGAGCTGACGATGAAGTTGAAGATCCACTGGAAGGCCACGGCGATGGCGGTTGCCTTGCCGCGGATGGTGTTGGGGAACAGCTCGGCCATATAGACCCAGCATATCGGGCCCCACGAGAACATGAAGCTGGCCGAATAGACCATCAGGGCCACCATCGTAACGAGGTTGAGCGAGTCGTTGCCGAAGGTCAGAGCCACAACAAACGCGCCCACGGCCATGCCGATGGAGCCGCAGATGAGCAGCGGCTTGCGCCCTATCTTCTCCACGGTGAACACGGCCACAAGCGTGAACGTGATGTTGATCACACCCATGATCACGGTCTGCATCATCGGGTTGCCCATGCCCATGTCTTGGAAGATGCGTGGGGCATAGTAGAGCACGGCGTTGATGCCCACGGCCTGTTGGAACACGCTGAGCATGATGCCCACAAACACGCACATGAAGCCGTAGCTGAACAGCTTTTCGGTCTTCTCGGTAACGGTGTTCTTTATGTCGTCGAGAATCTGCTGCGCCTTGCTGCGGCCGTTGATCTTGGTCAGGATGCTCAGAGCCTTCTCGTCCTGCCCGATCATGGCCAGATAGCGCGGCGTCTCAGGCACGAAGCATATCAGAATGGCAAACAGTCCAGCCGGCACCATCTCGCTTCCGAACATGTAGCGCCAGCCCGTGGTGATGGTCCAGGGGTCGCTGCCCGGCATCACTGTCGAGAAGCCTTGGCCTATCGACTCTATCATCGGGTTGGTGTGGTCGCCCAGAATCATGAAGTTGACGAAGTAGACCACCAACTGGCCGAAGATGATGGCAAACTGGTTGAAGCTGACCAGCATGCCGCGTATGTTGGTGGGGGCCACCTCGCCGATGTACATCGGGCAGATGGCCGACGCCATGCCCACGCCGATGCCGCCCAGCACGCGATAGAGGTTGAACACCACGAGCAGCTCCATCGAGGCCTTGCCGCGGGGCAGCAGACCGAATGTCTCAGGATACATGCTTCCCCAAGCAGAGAGGAAGAAGCAAACGCCGGCGAAGATGAGCGAGCGCTTGCGCCCGAACTTTGTGGCGAACAGGCCCGACAGCGACGAGCCGATGATGCAGCCGATCAGGGCCGACGACGAGGTGAACCCGTGCATGAAGTCGGTGTAGCGGAAGTCTTGTGCGCCGAGGAAGAAGGCTTGCAGACCCTTCTCCGCGCCCGAAATCACGGCTGTGTCGTAGCCGAAGAGCAGTCCGCCCAGCACTGCCACCATGACAATGCCGGTCAGGTAGCCGCGGCTACCTTTGTCTTGCAGATTTTGATTTGTCATTTCTTTTGTTTTATTGTTGTTCGTTTTGGTTCTACATTATTTAATACGTTTCCGCACGCCATTTCCCTAAACTTTGGCGGCTTTATTGCCGCTTTTCTGAAATTGGGCTGCGCTATTCTCGCACAATGTCGAAAAAATGTAGTAACTTTGCAATCAAGTTATGTCGTGGAACCGTGTCATAGGCCAACAGCAGGCCATAAGCCGCCTGCAGCAGCTCGAGCGTGAGGCCCGGGTGCCCCACGCGCTGCTCTTCACCGGACCAGAGGGGGCCGGCAAGATGGCGCTGGCTGTCGACTTCGCCTCGGAGCTGATACTCCAGAGCCTCACCGATGAGGCCATGCGCTCCAACGCCAAGGCCATGCTCGCCGACCTCAGCCATCCCGACCTGCGTTTCGTCTATCCCACCATCAAGTCGCCCTCCATGGGCAGCGACTACCAGCCCACCAGCGGCGACTATGCCCGCCAGTGGCACGCGATGCTGCGCCAGAGCTGCTACTTCACGCTGCAAGGTTGGATCAAGGCCATCGGCGGAGCCAACCAGCAAGCCATGATCACCGGCGCCGAGGCCTCGGCCACAGCCCATTGGGCATCAATCAAGCCAAGCCAGGGCGGACTGAAGGTGTGCGTAATCTGGTTGCCCGAGCGGATGAACCTGACCAGCGCCAACAAGATGCTGAAACTGCTCGAAGAGCCGCCGCTTGACACGGTGTTTCTCATGGTGAGCGAGAGGCCGGAACTGCTGCTGCCCACCATCGTCAGCCGCACACAGCGGTTTGTGGTGAAGAAGACCGACGCCCAAAGCATAGAACTCGCCTTGCAGGAGCAGCGTGCCGTCGACCAACCGACGGCGCGGCGAGTGGCACGTGTGGCCAACGGCAGCTGGACGGCGGCACTCGAGGAACTGGACGCCGACAACGAGAACCGGCAGTTCTTCGACATGTTCGTCATGCTGATGCGCCTGTGCTACATGCGCGACGTGGCGGGACTGAAGAAGTGGGCCGAGGCCGTCAGCGACTTCGGGCGCGAGAAGGAGCGGCGCATGCTGGCCTACTTCCTGCGCATGGTGCGCGAGAACTTCGCCAACAACTTCCACAATCCCGACCTTGTCTACATGACCGACGAGGAGCAGCGGTTCTCACGCAACTTCAGCCGCTTCATCAACGAAACCAACGTGATAGAAATATCAGAACTCATGGACCGGGCCTACCGCGACATCGGGCAGAACGCCAACGCCAAAGTGGTGTTCTTCGACCTGGCCATGAACATGATCATATTAATACTCAGAAGATAGATGGACTACGATAAATTGGACTTCCAGAATTGGAACGGTTGCGACCGAGGCCTGTGCCCACGCGCCGTGGGACGGCAGGACCGCCAGCTCAACACCTACGACTATCTGGCCGACGTGCCCGGCAACGCCCAGAGCACCGACCTCGTGGAGGTGCAGTTCAAGCACACACGAAAAGGATACTACCACAACGTGAACGGCCTCGACTTGAAGAAGGGCGACGTGGTGGCCGTTGAGGCCAACCCGGGACACGACATCGGCGTGGTTACGCTGACCGGACAGCTCGTGAAGTTGCAGATTAAGAAGGCCAACCTGCGCTCGCCCGACGACATAAAGCGCATCTACCGCATTGCCAAGCCCACCGACATGGAGAAATTCCGCGAGGCCAAGAGCCGTGAGCACGACACCATGATAGAGAGCCGCCAGATAGCCAAGGGCTTGGGGCTGAAGATGAAGATAGGCGATGTGGAGTATCAGGGCGACTGCAACAAGGCCATATTCTACTATATCGCCGACGAGCGCGTCGACTTCCGCCAGCTCATCAAGGACTTGGCCGCTGCGTTCCACGTCAAGATTGAGATGCGGCAGATAGGGGCGCGGCAGGAGGCCGGGCGCATCGGTGGCACGGGACCGTGCGGACGAGAGCTGTGCTGTGCCACGTGGATGAAGAACTTTGTCAGCGTCAGCACCAACGCCGCGCGCATACAGGACATATCGCTCAACCCCACCAAACTGGCCGGCATGTGCGCCAAATTGAAGTGCTGCCTCAACTACGAGGCCGACCAATATGTCGAGGCTATGCGCAAGTTGCCTGGCCGCGACGTGGTGCTGCAGACGCTCGACGGCGAATATCACTTGTTCAAGAAAGACATTCTGAGCGGCCAACTCACCTATTCCACCGACAAGAACATGTCGGCCAACGTGGAGGTGATTTCGGCTGAGCGTGCCCACGAGGTGATGGAGATGAACCGCCGCGGCGAGAAGCCCCTCTCGCTGCAGCCCGATGGCACAGTGAAGGTGCAGAAGAAACCGCTCGACCTGCTCGAAGGGGCCGACCTGAGCCGCTTCGACAAGCTGCGCAAGGGCAAGAAAAACCGCAAGGGCGGCAAGCCGCAAGCCAGGCAGCACGGCCCAAAGCAGGGCAAAGGCCCGAAAAACCGCCCTGCCGGCCAACAGCAGAAGCCGGCCAACCAGCCCAAACCAGCTGCCGAGGCTTCGGCCAAGGCTCCAAAGCCGCAGCAAGACAAGCCGCAAAGCAATGGCGAGGCATAGTCTCTGGCGTTGGGCATTGCCGTTGGCCGTCGTGGCCGTTGCCATGGTGGCCAGCTCGTGCTACTATCGGCGGGTCTACTACCAGTTCCGCCCTGTCAGTGTGGCGGGGTGGCAGAGCGGCGACACCCTGCGCTTCCCGTTGCCGCAGCTCTCGGGCGTGTTCACACTGACGGTATATGCCCGCACCACCAACCTCTACCCCTACCGCAACCTCAGTCTGAGGGTGATTTGTGGCGACTCCGCAATCGACGTGCCGCTCCTTTTGGCCGACAAAAATGGCAAGTCAAAAGGCCAAAAGGGCATCGGAGCCACCGAGGTGAGGCTTGACGCCGGCCGCGTCAAGCTCAATCAGAAAACCAACAAAGAATTGCTCGTGGTTCACAACATGCGCCGCGAGCTGCTGCCCGGCATCTCCGACGTGGGCATCTCGCTCGACCGGTAGGCCGTTAGAGTCTCGGTGTCGGTGCGTCTCCGCCCCCTTCATCATCGTGCCTCAGCTGTTCCACTTTTCTGCCTCAGCTGTTCCACTTTTCTGCCTCAGCTGAGACAGAAAAGTGAAACAGCTGAGGCACGATTGCAAAACAGGCACTTTCAGGTCGTGAAATGGCCTCTTTCACGAGCAAAGAAGATAATAGTGGAGGTGGCAAACAAAAAAATCGACTCCGCGGTTTGGTTGTAGAAATTATTTCGTATATTTGCATTTGTAAATTATAAAGGTATGCAACCATGAGCAATACAAATCAAGATAGCGTAAAACAGTATCTCTCTGAGATTGGGAAGATGCAAGTGCTGACCGACGAGGAGGAGCGCCAACTGTCGGCGCGGGCTCTCCGGGGCGACACTCAGGCGCAGAACCAGCTTGTGCAGGCCAACCTGCGCTATGCCGTGGCCGTGGCCAAGGACTACCAGAACCGCGGCTTGGCGATGGAGGACTTGATCAGCGAGGCCCAGATAGGCATGATCAAGGCGGCTGAGAAGTTCGACGGCACAAGGGGCACACGCTTTGTAAAGTTTGCCGCGCCATTCATGCGGCGTGCCATCAGCAAGGCCATCTCCGAGCAAGCCTCGCTCTATCAGGCTCCGAAGAATAGCGGTGAGACGGCTGACGGCAAGCAGAGGCCGGCGTTGTCGGTCGATGCGCCCGTAAGGCCTGGCGCCAACGTGAGTCTGCTCCACGTGGTGGAGGACAAGGACGCGCCCCACGCCGACGTTGAGACCGAGCGCAAGTCGGTGGACCAGGAGCTCGACCGCGCCGTGGCTTTCCTGCCTGAGCGCGAGCAAAAGGTGGTGAGGCTCTACTACGGCATCGGCTGCGACAAGTTGACCTACATCGAGATAGCCATGCTGATGGGGCTGAAGCGCGAGCGCGTGCGTCAGATTCTGAAGTCGGCCTTGCGCAAGATAAACCGGCGCGAGGGCTCGGCCACGCTGAAGAGCTTCCTGATGCGCTGAGGTCGCTTTTGCCGACGACCATCTATGCGTGATTGTAGGCGGATGATTCTGTTTTAGACCCAAATCGGTCATTAGACTATTATACTACTATTCATACACAGTATCCACTTGTAGTGGCCGTCCCTTGTGGCGGCCATAAAACAATGTCGCAACCGCTTAAAAAGAGGTCGAACATTAACAATGGCCGCCACAAGGGACGGCCACTACATGTGGACATTTCATTCACATGGATTTGACAACAAAGGCATGTGGGTGCGTGAAAATGTATATATATTCAAAACACATCTGGTTGACACTTCATTTTTATGTAAGTTTTTTACCGAAACTCTTCCTGCTGAAAAGCGATACAATACCATTGATATTGTTAAATAAATGCTAAAATGTTCATTCAAAGTATAAAAGAAAAATAAAATCTACACTTTGACACTCGCAAAACTTTGACGAATGAAACAAAAAGCCTAAATTTGTTACAAATTCGAATTTTATGACGCCAATAATTAACAAAATTTACAAGCTTAACAGTGGTGTGTACAGCCTTGACGGCATCTCTAAAAACAGCCGTATACTGTTGCTTCCCGACGGTGTGAGTTTCATGCTCATGAGTGGCAAAATACAAGCCATGATAGAAAACAACAACGCCTACGACGGCAAGGGCAAGGTGGTTACCAAGGCTGAGGCCACTAAGGCTTATCCGGAAAGTTTTGTTATTACGAGCGAGAAGTTGACGGGCGAGAATGTGGTGTCGGTTCTGATGCCGAGCAAGATGTTCGAGTTTTGCAAGCGGCACGATCCCAGCCCGGCCAACTATATCCGTGGCCTGATCAACAAGGAGATGGCGAAAGAGTAGGGCCAATCCCAATAGCATCGTAGGGGCATGATTTATCTTGCCTGTTTTTGGAGCTATTGGCGGACATGATAAATCATGCCCCTACATTTAGTCTGCATCATTAATAGATATTATCCACTTGTAGTGGCCGTCCCTTGTGGCGGCCATAATTGATGTTCGACCTATTTAAAATAGGAAAGGACATTGTTTCATGGCCGCCACAAGGGACGGCCACTACAAGTGGAAATTTCATTGACATTAATTTGAAGTCAATTAATAAGGTTGAATGTCTTGTGCTATTTCTTCTGCAAGTCGACCTTGATTTTCCCCACAAAGATGGCGTGCTTGCCGTTCTGGTCGACGGGGATGGGCTTGCCGTCAAGGTTGTCGACGTAGCGCAGAGTTTCGAAGTAGGTGTGGCTGTGGCCTCCGAGCACGAGGTCGATGCCGCGCGTGTGGCTTATCATCTCTTGGTCGCCCATGCCCTTTTCCTCCCAGCCCAGATGTGATAGGCAGATCACGATGTCGCACTTCTTCCGCTTCAGCAGGTCGGCCATCTCTTGAGCCTTGCTGACGGGGTCGAGATAGCGCATCGGCTCATAGTTCTTGTGGTCGACGAGGCCGTCGAGCTGCGGGCTGAGGCCGAACACGCCTATCCTGACGCCTTTGCGCTTCAGGATTACGTATGGTTTCACCACACCTTCGAGTGGCGTGCCAGTGAAGTCGTAGTTGGCGCACACGATGGGGAAGTTGAGGCTGCGGAACACGCGTGCCATGTTGTCGAGGCCGAAGTCGAACTCGTGGTTGCCGATGGTGCCGGCGTCGTAGTGCATCATGTTCATCAGCCCCGCCTCAACGTCGCCTTGGAACATGGTGTAGTAGGGCGAGCCCTGCGAGAAGTCGCCACTGTCGAAGAGCAGCAAGTCGGGGTTTTTCTGCCTTTCCTCCTGCAGCATGGCTATGCGGCGTATGAATCCGGCGCGGCCTGCCTTCATGGTGTCGGCCAGGTTGGTTGACAGGGGCAGTATCTGGCTGTGTGTGTCGTTGGTGTGCAATATTGTGAGCTGCTTCTGCGCGAAGGCCGCCGTTGCGGCGAGGCATAGCAGCAGTGATAGTATGTGCTTCATGTTGTCTGATGGTCTTATTCGGTTATTACAATTCTGCCTTCCACTTGGCTGTCGACGGCCTTGCCCTCGGCGGCTTTCTCCTCGAAGTATTTGCATATTACGTAGCGCGAGTTGCTCTGCTCGTCGGTGGGCGAGTTGATGTCGGTTTTCAGCTTCAGCGCGTCGAGGTGGTCGTTGCCCTGGGCCAGATAGTCGAGTGTGGCCACCCGGTATTGCTTGTCGGGGTTGACGGGCTCGCCGTTGATGGTGGCCGAGAGGAGCCGCCCGTCGCGCGTGATCTTCAGGCGCAGACTGTGGCTGACGCCCTCGCCCCCGACGGCCGCTATCTGCTGGAAGAGCTCCAGCACGTGGTCGCCACGCAGGTTGAAGAAGCATATCTTGTTCTCGAATGGCGCAACGTTGAGCACGTCGCCGTAGGTTACCGTGCCTTTCGAGAACGCGGCGCGAATGCCGCCCATGTTGTAGAGGCCGAAGTCGGGCTTCTCGCCATAGAACTTTCCGCCCCACACCATGATGTCGGCCAGCAGGTTAGACTCCTCGCTCTCTGGCTTTGAGGCTGTCATGTTGCGGGCAATGCTGCCCACGACAGGGCTCATCACCGAGTCAACTTTCTGGGAGTAGGGTTTAAGGAATGCCTCGGCCTGCGGCTCCGGGCGGTCGTAGCGGCTGTCGATGAGTATGCGCGAGCGGCTGACGTTGGCCACCTTGTAGCCCGTCGAACAGGATGTTGCCACAAGGAGCGCAAGGGCCAAGGCCGGCGCGATGTGTAGTTTGTTCATTATATATAATGTGTATGGTTTGTAACAGTTGCAAAGTTAGCTGTTTTTCCCGACAAATCAGCCCCATCAGAGTTAAAAACAGAAAAAACCGGGGCATTGTCTTTTCAGAATGAAATAAAAAGTGTAACTTTGCACCGCTTTTCGGCGTAACCGCTGGCAATGGAAGAGTCGTTGCGAATGTTGCGTTGGAACGACAAACAAATTTAATCAATAACCGCAATGGATTTAATTAAAGTTGCTGAGGAAGCATTTGCAAACGGCAATAAGTTCCCTGAGTTCAAGTCGGGAGACACAATTACTGTCGCTTACAAAATCGTCGAGGGTACCAAGGAGCGCACCCAGCTCTACCGTGGCGTAGTGATCAAGATCAGTGGCCACGGCGACAAGAAGCGCTTCACCGTGCGCAAGATGTCGGGCACAGTGGGCGTGGAGAGAATTTTCCCCATGGACTCACCCCACATCGAGTCGATCGAGGTGAACAAGAGGGGCAAGGTGCGCCGCGCCAAGCTCTACTATCTGCGCAAGCTCACCGGCAAGGCAGCCCGCATCAAGGAGAAGAGGGGCGCCGCTCCCACAAAGTGAGACGCCGCTTGAGCATTCGGCAAAGAGAAAAGACAAGCCTGGGAAAATGCTTCCTGGGCTTTTCTTTTGCCCTTTCTTTACGGTCTATCCGCCGCTTTATACCTAAATATTATTAAGACTGTGTTCAAATTAATCATTTTTAATACCTAATTGTAGGTATGTCGCAAAAGTTTTGTACCTTTGCATTGTCCGATTCCCCAATCGGGTCGGTATTGATACAAAAACATTATTAATTATAAAAAACAAGATTATCATGGCTTACGTAATTGGTGAAGACTGCATTGCATGCGGTACATGTATCGACGAGTGCCCGTCGGGCGCTATCTCTGAGGGCGAAAGGTACAGCATCGACCCCGATGTCTGCACAGAGTGCGGCACCTGCGCTGATGTTTGCCCCAACGAGGCTATCAGCCTGCCGGAGTAAATCGGTCGGAAATGAATCTTTAGTGAGACAGGGCGGGCTCTTCTGGGGGCTCGCCTTTTTGCATGGTGGTGGTTCTAATTAAATGATAATCCGCAAACAGCAGAAAAAAGGCTGGCGCAAGTATTGGGACAGGAACAGTCTCGAAGAGACTAAAAAATCGTAGGGGCATGATTTATCATGCCCGAAACACTGAATAATTGCCAATGGCGGGCATGATAAATCATGCCCCTACACGTTGGAATGTGCTTAAGGACATGGCATTACTCCCGAAAATTGAGTAACAAAAGACCATCAACAAACTTTCGCAAAGTGAATGAACCTCTTGCAGGGTGCGACCCTTGTGGCCGTTCGCAGCACAACCGATGTGCAATGTGGATGCGGACGGCCACGAGGGCCGCACCCTGCATTGGGAAATCATATCTAATCATTTAAGTTGCCATGTTATGTTGCACAGTTAATATTTTTTAAAATGTGGGCCGTTGTTCATGTTGTTACTCTTTTTATTTGCATAGATTGAGAATTAATACTACTTTTGTAAAGTATTTTAAACTAAAACGTAGATAAACTGTTTGGAAACATGCCTATTTACAGATACTTTCTTCTTGTGATGCTGGCCATGATGGTGGCTGGAGATTTGAATGCGCAGACAACAAGCACAACCATTACTTTCGAACCAAATGCTGTAAAGGGAAAAAATACTAACAATAAGAATGGCGCTGATACCATTTACAAAGATGGTGTGAGAATAGTCTGTGATTTGGCGGCATTTAATTACTATGATACAGATTATAGGTTTTATGCGTATTCTGACGTGATTATAACCTCTACTGTTGGATGTTTAGAGAAGATTGTTTTTACTTGTTCTAAGAAGGGTACAGGAAAATCTGGCAATAATGGAAATGATGGTTCTCCAGACGGTTTTATAGGTCATTTCTCCCCAGGTGGTAATTACTATCTTGATGATTCCGATATGAAAGTGGGAGTATGGCAGAGTAATTCAGAGGTCTCTTCTGTAACCATAACAAACATTTATCCTTTAGTTTATGCCAAGACTATAGCTGTTACTGTTCTAAAATATCCCAACACAGCCACAATAAGTTCCGCAGGTTACGCAACATACAGTTGCGAGAATGCCGCTGACTATTCCAAGGCATACGGGCTGAGAGCGTTTAAGGCCAAGTATGACAAGGATGCTAAGAAGATTGTGCTGACGCCCGTGGGCACAGTGCCAGCCAACACCCCCGTTGTGCTGAAAGGCGACGAGGGGCTTCATGCTTTCCCGACAGCTTCGGGCACGACCGACGACGTGAGCGACAATGAGCTGAAAGTGGCCACGGAGGATATGACGTGCACAGGCAATATGTGGATACTTGTGAAGAAGAGCAACGGTGTGGGTTTCTCGCCTGCCAAAGAGGGCACTACACTGAAGAAAGGCAAGTGCTACATTGAGATTGACGCAAGCTCTACAGCATCGGCAAAGTTTGTTGGGCTGGATGAGACCACAGGCATTCACCACATAACCGCATCTGATGCCTCACCCGATGGCAAGGCTTACAATCTTGCAGGCCAGCGCGTGGGTTCTGACTATAAAGGCATAGTGATAGTAGGTGGCAAAAAGGTGGTGAGACGGTGAATTAGAGTATACCCACTTTGTAGGGGGTGTATCATAATTCAACCCAAATCGGTCATTGGGAAGTGTCTTTCAAAAAAATGATGTCGGAGACATCACCGCTCGATAACCGAGGGTGCTTGCACCCTCGGTAAGTGGAATGTCTATCCTCCGACCCTATCGGGGTCGCCGTACTTACACAACTTTGCAACTCCCTGACACAG
>CAZRSL010000044.1:1235-22494 GCA_964602785.1 uncultured Prevotella sp. | reverse complement strand
TTGCCAATCTCCTGCATGATTTCAGCAAGGGTGGCATTGTCGAACACCTTTGTCACTGGCTTCGTTTGCTCAGCTTTTGGATGCTGTGCTATAGTATCGTTATTGACTTTAATCGCTTTAGCCGCTGTCTTCTTTGGAGTTGCCTTTGCGTTTTCTACTAAAGTCGTCTCATTCTTGGCAAATGGATTACGGATTATTCCAAGGTGGGTCATGGCTGCAAATGCAACGCCTGCAACAAACACGAAGCCTATGAACATCGCTGCAATGCGAATCCAACGGATGTCAGTGTTTTTACCCTCGTGTTTCTCGCTGAATTTCTTCCATTCAGCATCAATATCGAGGTCGGTATTGTTGGCACGTTCTTCCATCATTGCGCTTTTCAGCTTTGCAAAGTCCTCTCCTTCCTGCAATATTTCTTGCAGCTCTTCCTCGGAATAATTCTCAGGATGCTCCTGAGCGTCAAGGAACCGGTTGAATTTCTCTTCTTCTGTCATTGTTGCTTGGAGTTAAGTTGTTGTTTTAGTAATTTCTTGATATGCGACAGATGTTTCCATACGGCAATGCGGCTGATGCCTGTCTCAGCACAAATGTCCTTGTAGTCTCTGCCGTCAAGGAACCGCATCGTGAATATGGCGAGTTCCTGTTCCGACAATTCCTTGTGGGCAAAGTCGCACAGTTGCTGCCACCGTTCTTCTACCGTGCAGGGTGCGGCCCTTGTGGCCGTCCGCCGCACAACAGATACGCAATGTGGATGCGGACTCATAAAGTACACTTTTTACACCTCGTTCCTTTTTTATGTTTCATCGAGTGTTAGCTTACATTATTCATAGACCGTGATAGTTATACCTGCCAATTGCAGGGGCCGTGCCTTGTGCCGGCCCACAAACAATGTCATAACTTTTTTAAAGATGTCGAACATTAATGTGGGCCGGCACAAGGCACGGCCCCTGCAAGTGGACAATGTATAAGCGTAATTTATGAATAATGCAGGTTAGAATGTGAGTCAGTGAGAATGTTATTCTGAGACAGAGAAGCCTTTGTTTGGGTTTGCGACACGTGTCAAAAACATTTTTCACACGTGCCAAAACATTTTACGACACGTGTGAAAAATGTTTTTGACACGTGTCGCAAAATGGAATGGAGACATTTTGTCTTTATTCTTAGGCGATATTTAAACGGCCAAAGCATTGCTTTTGCCCCGCCAACGATGTTGCAGCCGACTACAACAGTACGGTTCTCACAGTGAAGAAGGTCGGGAAAAAGCTATTTTGGCAGTACGGGGCGCACAGGTATGTGATAATTGTGGTCTCTGTAGTCGACCTCCCAACCACTCGATTGGAATTCGAGGTTCCAGCTGCCCTCGCCGCTGGTGGTTGAGGCCCAACAGTAGCCCCAAGTGCCATAGCATTTAAGCTGTCCAGAACCTAAGAAGTAGTCGCGGTAGCCCGAGGCAGGTATGAATATGGAATTGCCATTGGGGCCAGTAACTTTGATGCCCTTGATGCCGTTGAGGGTGGTCCACTTGCGCTTGCACTTGCTGACCATCTCTTTTATCTCGCTCTTCCTCGGCATCCTCCAGCCCTTGCCGAGTTTGGCTTGGGCTATGTCGGTGTCGCCATCGGCGTGGCTATAATAGTTGCCAGACTGTTCCGGCCGGCTTGCACCAAGGTTGCATGACGCCCACTTGACGCTCAAGCCCAAATCGACAGCCACAAGGCCTGCCGAGCTGTAATATTTGCCCGAAGGTTTCTTGGTTGGAGCGGTGGGTACCGGATTTGGCCCCCGCCTCACTATCTTGTGTTTCTGGGCATAGCTGCCGAATGTGGCAACGCCAAACAGCAGTGCGGTAAGCAAAATCATTCGTCTCATAATGATAACATTATAATTAATCCTCAAACCTCAATTCTCAATTCTCAATCCTCAAATCTCAATCCATCACACCACAGGGAGCGAGATGCCCACTATCTTCTGGTAGATGTCGAGGGCGTAGATGTCGGTCATGCCGCTCACGTAGTCGATCACAGCCATCACACGGCCCTCTATGTCGGGGCTGTCGATGTCGTACTGGCTCGAGACGAGGCGGATGAGCTGGCGGCTGTGGAACTTGTCGGGATGGACAGCGGCGTAGGTGAACTCGTGCATCAGCGTCTCGATGATCTTGTAGCCGCTCAGCTCCACATCGAGCACAGGCTTCGAGGTGTATATCTTCTGGTAGCTCACCTCGGTACACCGCTTGTAGGCCTCACGCTGCGGAGCCGCGATGTTGTCGATCAAGCTGCCTTGGAACGTGCCGTCGAGCATCTGCTGCTCGTGGTCGACAAACGTGCGTACACACTCGTTTTCCAGAATGCCCACTGCGCACGCCCTCATGTAGACCACGCGCTCGTTCTCGTCGGTTACGTTCTCGTTGTCGAGCCTGTCCAGAATGCTCTGGCGTGTGGCTTGGTCGAAGAAACCTAATAGCAAGCGTGCCGACTCCTCGTAGCTGAGCAGCTTCAGCTTGTGGGCGTCCTCTATGTCCATTATCTCGTAGCAAATATCGTCGGCGGCCTCAACGAGATAGACCAGTGGATGGCGCACGTAGCTGATGGAGTCAGCCTTGCGGCTCAACTGGTTGATGCCCAGGTCGAGGGCTATGCGCTCGTAGTCGGCTTGCTCGCTGCCGAAGAAGCCAAACTTGCCGTGGGTGGCCAGAGTGCTCGAGAAGGGATATTTCACCACACTGGCCAGCATGGAGTAGGTCAGCACGAACCCGCCCGGCCGGCGGCCACGGAAGCGATGGGTGAGCAATCGGAAAGCGTTGGCGTTGCCGTCGAAATGGGTAACGTCAGCCCAAAAATGGGGCGACACCTGTTGTCGCAGTTCCTGCCCCTCGTTGTCGGTGAAGTAAGTGCGTATGGCCTTCTCGCCCGAATGGCCGAACGGCGGGTTGCCCATGTCGTGGGCCAGACAGGCCGCCTGTACGATGGTGCCAATCTCTTCGAACAGCGTGCCCCGCAGTTCGGGATGGCGCATCATGAGCCTCTGGGCCACATCGTCGCCGAGGCTCTTGCCCAGCGAGGCCACCTCGAGCGAGTGGGTCAGCCGGTTGTGGACGAAGATGCTGCCCGGCAGGGGGAACACTTGGGTCTTGTTCTGCAGCCGGCGGAACGGGGCCGAATAGATGAGCCGGTCGGCGTCGCGTTTAAACTCCGAGCGGTCGTCGTGCCGCTCGCTGTGCTTAATTTCCTGTCCTAATCTCTTGTTTGATATAAGTCTGAGCCAATCCATACGGCAAAAGTAATGTAATTTTGCATAAAAACGGCAGTTTCGGAGCCAAAAATTCAATTATGTGGTCGGAAATCACTATTTTTGCAAAATATTTTAGCAACAATGATTAAGATAAAAGTAGTCAACCGTGGCCATCAGCCACTGCCACAATACGCCACACCCCAAAGTGCCGGCCTCGACCTCAGGGCCAACACCGACGAGCCTATAGTGCTGCACCCCATGGAGCGCAGGCTCATACCCACAGGCCTCCACATCGCGCTGCCCGAGGGCTACGAGGCGCAAGTGCGCCCCCGTTCCGGACTTGCCCTGAAGCATGGAATAACAGTGCTCAACTCTCCCGGCACCATCGACGCCGACTATCGTGGAGAGCTCGGTGTGCTGCTCATCAATCTCTCGACTGAAGACTTCATCATCAACGACGGCGAGCGCATAGCCCAAATGGTGGTGGCGCGGTGCGAACAAGGCGAATTTGTGGCCGTGGAGGAACTCGACTCAACCGAGCGTGGCACCGGAGGCTACGGACATACAGGAGTGAAATGAACATCAAGCATCTACTGCTCATGCTGATTGCTGTGGGGCTGACAGCTCCACTGAGGGCTGCGGCAACACTTGCGCCGTGGACTGAGGACTTGCCCGCCGGTTCCAAGGCCATACTGGCGCGCGACTCGGCCACCGCCGAGCTGCTCTACAGCTATTTCTTCATCGAGGGAGTGCGCCAGCAAAACCTCGGCCACTATGCCGCGGCCTTCGACCTGATGACCCACGCACAGCGCATCTGCCCCAAGGCGGCCGAAGTCTACTATAACCTGTCGCGCCTCTACTATCTGATGAACAAGCCCGACACGGCCCGCGCCCTCGTGGCCCGCGCCGTCGAGCTGGCCCCCGACAACTACACCTACCGCACCCAGCAGGCACGGTCGCTGATTGCGGCAAAAGAGGTGGACCTGGCCATCGACGACTACGAGAAGCTGTACAGCCAGTTCCACCGCCGCGACGACCTGAACATTCTGCTCCAGCTCTATAACTACAAAAACGACTACCCCAACATCATACGCACGCTCGACCGCATAGAGACCAAGGACGGCGACAGCGAACAGCTCTCGCTGAACAAGATGCACGTCTACGAACAGCTGGGCGAGAAGAAAAAGGAGGAGCAGGTGCTGACCCAGCTCGTGGAGAAGCACCCCAACGACCTGGGCTACCAGGTGATGATGGGCAACTGGATGCTGCAGAACGGCAAGAAGAAGCAGGCGCTGCGGGCCTACCAGAAGGTGCTGGCGCAGGAGCCCACCAACACGGCGGCGCAGCTATCGATGCTCGACTACTACCGGGCTGAGGGCGACACGGTGATGGCGGAGAGCCAGTCGATGTCGCTGCTCGAAAACCCGAAAGTTGACGACGACACCAAGCTCGCGCTCTTGCGGCAGACCATACAGGAGCGCGGTGTCTACGGCGACAGCACCGAAATGCTACGGCTGTTCGACCACGTGTTCGAGGCCAATCCGAAAAGCTCTAAGCTGCTCATGCTCTACGCCTCCTACATGTCGCTGCGCAAGATGCCCACCGACAGCATCGACCACGTGCTGGAGCGCGTGCTGGCCATCGAACCCGACAACTCTTCGGCCCGAATACAGCTGATACAGGACATCTGGCCGTCGGAACAATACGACCGCGCCATCGAGCTGAGCCAGGAGGGCCAGCAGTACAACCCCGACGACATGGCTTTCTACTACTTCGAGGGCATCGCCGCCTACCAGAAAGGCGACAAGGACATGGCTCTCAACAGCTTGCGCCGAGGCGTCAGCCAGATCAAGAGCGACTCCAGCCCCGACCTCGTGAGCGACTTCTACGCCATCATGGGCGACATACTCAGCTCGAAAAACCGCATCGACGAGGCCTACGCCGCCTACGACAGCTGCTTGCAGTGGAAGGCCGACAACATAGGCTGTCTGAACAACTATGCCTACTACCTCAGCATCAACAACGGCGACCTGCAGAAGGCTGAGCGCATGAGCCGCAAGACGATAGAGGCCGAGCCAAACAACGGCACCTATCTCGACACCTACGCTTGGATCCTGTTCCTTGAGAACCGCTACGATGAGGCTCTGACCTTCATCGACCGTGCCGTGGCCGACACGTCGGCAACGGGGGTGGTGTTCGACCATGCCGGCGACATCCACGCTGTCAACGGCGACATCGACGGGGCCGTCAATTTCTGGCAGAAGGCCATCGACACAGGCGAAAAGACACCCCTGATAGAGGAGAAAATACGCAAACGGAAATACCTGAAAGAAGAATGAGACACGCCATAAAAACAACCTTCCTGCTGTTCGCCGTGGCTCTGTTGGCTGCGTGCGGATCAAGCCGAAGCGCAGTGAAGCAGACCACCGGCCAAACTACCAACGCCTCCAACGCCTACCAGAGGCAGTTGGCCTTTGTGCAGAAGGTGAACGACCAAGCTCTCTACCAGCAGAACGTCGTGGCCAAACTGACGCTGACAGTCAACACAGGCAAGAAGACCATCAGCGCACCGGCACAACTGCGCATGCGAAAGGACGACGTGATACGCCTGCAACTGCTCATGCCCATACTCGGCACCGAACTCGGCCGGCTCGAGTTCACCAAGGACTATGTGCTCATCGTCGACCGATACCACAAGCAATACGTCAAGGGCGACTACACCCAAGTGGACTTCCTCAGCCAGAACGGCATCACCTTCAACTCGCTCCAAGCCCTGTTCTGGAACCGCCTGTCAGTGCCTGGCAGCGAGACCGTGGGTGAGAGCCAGCTACGCCTGTTCAGCGCGGCGGTCGACAGTGACGGCTCTACCGTGCCCATCACCATCAGCCATGGCAAGATGAACTACGAGTGGACGGCCAACCGCACAACCCACCTGATAGAGGAGGCAAAAGTGAGCTACACTGGCAGCAAGGGCGACAACTCCGAGCTCGACTGGCACTACTCCGACTTCCGCTCGTTCGGCTCGAAGAAATATCCCTACTTGCAGCGGTTCTCGCTCCAGTCCGACGCTCTGAAGCACAAGCAGGGCGCTGAGATAACCCTCGAAATGAGCAGCGTGAAGAACGAGAGCGACTGGGAGACGCGCACCAGCCTGTCCGACAGGTATAAGGAAGTGAGCGCGAGCGAGGCTCTCGACAAGCTGTTGCAGTTCTGACAATTACGCAGGGATGAAAAGAATACTCACCATACTGATTGCTCTGACCATAGTCATCGGCGGTGGAGCCCAGACCAAGGGCAAGAAGCAGACCGCCAAGGCCAAGACCGCCACTACCCAAAAGGCCCAAACCAAGAAGAAAGCCACCACCAAACCCCAAACCAAAAAGACCACCAAGAAAGTCGCCACCAAGAAGGGCACCACCAAGGGCAAAGCAAAGAGCCAGACCCCAACCACGGCCGAGATACGCGGACTGCAGAACCAGCGCAACCAGGTGAACCGCAAGTTGCAGCAGCAAAGGCAGAAACTGGCTAAAAACAAGGCCGAGGTGAAGCAGAAACTGGCCAACCTGATGGTGATCAACAGCGAGATAGATGCCCGAAAGAAAGCCATCGACACCATACAGAGCGACATCGTCCACATCGACGGCAACATCGGCATACTGCAGTCGCAGCTCGCCACACTGGAGACACAGCTCGGCGAGCGACGCGCCAACTTCATCAAGTCGATGCGCTACATGGCCCGCCACCGTGGCATCCAGGACAAACTCATGTTCATCTTCTCAGCACGCAACCTCACGCAGATGTACCGCCGATTGCGCTTCGTGCGCCAGTATGCGGCCTTCCAGAGGGCGCAGGGTGAATTGCTAAAGGCCAAGCAAGACCAGGTTACTGGCAAGAAGACACAGTTGCAGAACGTGAAAGGCCGCAAGACCGTTATGCTGGCGAAAGGACAGAAGGAGCACGCCAAACTGCAAGGCCAGCAGGAGGAGCAGAAGAAGGTGGTGGCTTCGCTGCAAGGCCAGCAGAAAGTGATACAAGGCCTGATAGCCGAACAACAGAAGAAGAGTGCCGAGCTAAACGCGCAAATCGACCGCCTCGTGGCCATCGAGGTGGAGAAAGCCCGCGTGCGCGCCGCCGAGGAAGCCAAGCGCAAAGCCGCCGAGGCTGCTGCCACCAAGAAGGCAAGAGCCGAGGCTCTGGCACGCAAGAAAGCCGAGGCCGAGCGGCGCGAGCAGGAGAACAGGCGGCGCATAGAGGAGGCTCGCCGACAGGAGCAGGCCGCCCGCGACGCTGCCCGTGAGGCCGCTGCCAAGAACGACCGCGAGGCCAAGGAACGGGCCGACCAGAGAGCCCGAGAGGCTGAGGCGCAACGAGAGGCCGCCGAGCGCAAGGCCGCGGCTGACAAACGCCGACAGGACAAGGAACTGGCAGAGGCCAAGGAGAAAGCCAACGAGAGTACAGCCCTGAGCAGTGCCGACCAGCGCATGAGCGGCAGCTTCGCCGCCAACAAGGGTCGGTTGCCCATGCCCATGTCGGGCAAGATTGTCAGCCACTACGGCCAATACAGCGTGGAGGGGCTTAGTGGCGTCAAGCTCAGCAACAACGGCATCAACATCCGCTCAAGCGCCGGCTCGCCAGTGTGGAGCATCTTTGAGGGCGAGGTGAGCGCGGTATTCGGCTTCTCCGGCACTATGGTGGTTATGGTTCGTCATGGAGCCTACATCTCCGTCTATTGCAATCTGGGCTCCGTCAGCGTCAGCAAGGGTCAGCACGTGGGTCAACGCCAGACCTTAGGCAGCATCGGCAGCACCGGCATTTTGCAGTTCCAGTTGCGCAAGGAGACAGCCAAGCTAAATCCCGAGGCGTGGCTCAGATGAGCGGGTGCCTTTTTCGCCGACTGACTCTACGCCACTAAATTTAATTCCTCAGCAAAAGCACTGCCGTAGGCCGCATAAAGGTTCGGCCAGTCTGGCTCTTGGCACTTAGTCTGCAAGTGTAGACGCCAGGCTGTAGTTTCACTGTGGCAACATCGATGCGGCGTGTGGCTTGAGGCTCAACGAAAGGCGTGTAGGCCACGTCATACTGCTTGCCGGCAAGCGACAGCACCACCTCGCCACTGTCGGTTGGCTCCGCGGTGTTATATTCCAACGCCATGCGGAAGTTAGCCGGGGCGACCAGCCTGAACTGCCATTCCATGCTCTGCGTCGTGTCAGTCCAGTTTGCCACATAGTTGCGCCCCACCTTCCCATCGCCATAGGTCCATCCGCTGCCATAGAGCTTGCTGTCGAAAGTGAGCAGCGAGTTGTCGGCATCACTGTCAAGCATGCGAAATTGCTTGCTGTCAGGCCGCTTGCTCACCACAAGCTCCACAACAGAGTTAATGGTGTCGGGTGCCGTCGCGCCTATGCTGAGCTTGGTGTCGTCTGGGGACAGCCGCGTCCAACTAATCTTGCGCCCCTTGTCGGCCAGCAGTTGGGCATGGATGATGTCGCCATCGTAGCCCCCAAGGATGATGCTTCCGCTTTTGGGCCATTTGAACACGTGCAGAAACAGCGTGTCGCCTTTCTCGGTTACCACTCCCCACGGTTGCAGAGGCAACCTCGCAGCTCCTGCGCCATAGATGCTACGGCTGTTTGTCTTCATCCACCGTCCTATCTTCTGGAATATATTAACGTCTTCAGTGCTCCACAATCCATTGCCCATCGGCCCCACGTTCATCAAAATGTTGCCACCTTTCGACACAGCCGTTGCCAACAAGCGCACGAAGTGGCCGGCCGGTTTGTGGCTGTGGTCGGCGGCGTTGTAGCCATACGACTCGTTGGTGGTGGGTATAGACTCCCACAAGCCCCGTGTAGGACTGAAGTAGGCTGCGCGGTCGCCAGTGCTGGTATAGTCGCCCATGTTCAGCCCCCTGTAGCGCACCAACCTGCCATTCACCACTATGCGGCATTCAGGGTCGGCCTCACGCACAGCCTTTAGTATGCTTATATTCATGTAGAGCGGCAACTTGCTTGGCGTGTCGAACCACATAATGTCGGGCTGGTAGCGGATAATCAGCTCGCGTATTTGCGGCACAGCTTTTTGGTCGACATACTTCTGCGCGTGTGGCAGGTAGCTTCGGTAGGCGCTGGTCCACCAGTCAGTGCCGCCCAAACGCTTGTCGCCTCCAGGATGGTCATACTCCCAGTCGTTGCCAGGGGCGTCAGGATGCTCCCAGTCGAACGCATGACTGTAGTAGAAGCCAAACTTTATGCCATGGCGACGTGCCGCATCGCGCAACTCCCGCATTGGGTCGCGCTTGAACTGTGTCAGCCGTATATCGTAGGGGTAGGCGTCCGAGGGGTACATGGCGAAGCCGTCATGGTGCTTGGCTGTGATGATGAAATAGCGCATGCCCGTCTGTTCCACCAAGCTCATCCACTTTTCCGCGTCGAAACAGACGGGGTTGAATGGATGGACGAGAGAGTCGATATACTCTTGCAGAGGTATTTGGGCCTTGCGCATGATATGCTCAGAATAGCCGCCCACGGGCCGCCCATGCCAATATCCAGCAGCCGAGGAGTAGACACCCCAATGGACGAAGCAACCGAACCGCGCCTCACGAAACCACGCTGTCCGCTCGTCGTGGTTTGTCTGCGACTGCCGCCACCATCCGCCCAAAGCTTCCGCCAAGGCGGCACTGTCCTCTGGCAGGTCAACATGGTCGGGCATGGTCAGGCCTTGCTCGTCGCCCGACTGTTGTGCCACGGCGGTCTGTGCAAGAAAGCCAACAGACAACAGGGCTATGATTTTGATATTAATTCTCATCTTTTATGCTGAAATATTTAGCCGAATTGGTGGTCAGCCTCACCGGCGACAACTTCTTGTTCAATTCCACCCGCACGAATGTGGCGAAACCGTCGGTGTGTGCTTTGGGCATTTGTATATTCACAGTGCCGTGGTTGTTGCTGAACTTCAGCGGCTTGCCATCGGCAACGAGCGACACCCGGCGGGCTTTCTGGCCGCACTTCAGTTGCAGAACGCCATTGGCGGGCAGGTCGTAAACGCAGAGATAATAGCTCGTGCCGTTTTTGCCGTCCTTGCGTATCACCTCGCCCCAATTTGGATTTATGCCACTGCGCTCGGTGGAATAAACCATTTCTCCATATCTCTTCATCCAGTGGCCTATGCTGTCGAGGCGGCTCTGAGCCTCCATGGGCACCACTCCCGTTGGGTCTGGCCCCACGTTGAGCAGCAGGTTGCCACCTCGGGCGGAGCACATCAACAAAGTCTTAATCAAGCTCTCGGTGCTTTTCCACCGATTCTCCCAACTCTTGTAGCCCCACGACGAACCGATGTTCATGCAGGTCTCCCAATAAATGCCTTCCACGTCCTCTGGCTTTGGCACTTTCCCCTCTGGCGTTTTGTAGTCGCCAGGATAGTTGGGGCGTTTCAGCCGGTCGTTGGTTATTATCTGCGGATGCTGCCTCATCAGTTCCATCACCTCTTCGGCAAGGCTGTCGCTCATGCGTGTGGGCGTGTCGAACCAGAATATGGCCACGTCGGGATAGCGGTTGAGCAGTTCGCGCATTTGCGGCAACGACACTTGATGGAAGTAGTCCTCGTATGAGCGGCTGGTCTGTATCGGATCCCATGAGCCGTTGTGCTTGGCTGTGTAGTCGTCGACAAGGGCTGAGTCAGGATTGGGCCACCCCTCACGCATCAGCTTGCGCGACGTGGCTCCACCAGGGTTGTTCCAGTCCTGCGAATGGGAGTAATAGAAGCCAAGCTTCAACCCATGTTTCCGGCACGCTTTGGCCAGCTCGTCGACCACATCGCGGCCGAACGGCGTGTAGTCGACTATGTTGAAGTTGCTCGCGTCGCTCTTGAACATGGCGAAGCCGTCGTGGTGCTTGGTGGTGAGCACCACATACTTCATGCCGGCGTTCTTGGCCATGAGCACTATGTTCTCGGCGTTGAACTTGGTTGGGTTGAAAGTGGTAGCCTTGGCGCGGTATTCCCTGACGGGTATTTTGCAGCGGTTCATAATCCATTCGGCTCCACCACGGCGTTGGTGGTATCCGTCATAGACTCCACCGTAAAGGCAATAAGGGCCCCAGTGGATGAAAAGGCCGAACTTGGCCTGCTGCCACCAGTCCATTTTGTTCTGGGTGCTGCCAGTGGACTGAGCGGAAAGTTGCATGGCCGCTGCAAGCAGCAAGATGAAGGTTAGTGTGCGTCTCATGTATTTCGATTTTTTAGAATAGATGTCGCTCTATAAAGTTTATGCCATTGCTGCTGGCGGTGAAGTGGTAAAGCCCTGGCTCAAGCCTCACCCCCGCAGCCACATCTTTAGGAAGCTCAACAGTATTATACGCCACACCCCAATACTCCACCCCACTGTCGCCTTTGAGAGATAGAAGCTGCATCTGCGGGCTGTTCTCCACCACGCTCACCACGCTGGTGTCGAACTGCGCCACGCATTCCTTCGAAGCGTCGGGCAAGACGACATACTGGCAGGTGGCTCCATGGGGGCGGCTCCCGTGGCTGATGGTTATGCTCAGCAGTGTGTCGGCCACATCACGGGGCTCATACATCCCCATGTTTGCCGACCAACTGCCATGACGCAACTGGCGACTGCAGCTGACAGGGTTGCCGTCGAGCACTATGTAGCCCATGCCCCCATTGTAGAGGCGCGGCCGATTGGTGAGCGTGGCCTTGCCGATTGGTTGCCAGTGGTCGTTTATGAGTGCGAGCAGCGGCCCTCGGCTTGCCCGCTGGTCAACGCACGTGCTCACACTTAAAGTTGAGTCGGAACTGATGCCACTGCCCATGCAGAGTACAAACTGTGGCGTGAAGAGCCACAACTTCCTCGCCCTGACACCGTCGCGACAGTAGTCCATCGCGCTCAGACCGTATTGCCCCGTGCCAATTCCGCCCACCATTAGGCTGTGGTTTCGCTCTACCGGGGTGTTCATGGGTGAGGAATGCGGCTCAGGGCTGTCCAAGGTAGTGGTGCCAGGCGTTTTGCGCCAATCCCAAACGGGCAGAGCGTCCATATAGTCGCGCGTGCCGCTGTCGTTATAATAGAATGTGGCGCCATCTCCCAAATAGTAGCCATAAATGTTGTCCTCGTTGACGTGTTCTGTGCCAATGGTTCTGAGCGAACTCATCTTGAGCGAAGCCATCCACGATGGAGTGCGGTGGATGGTATAGTCGGAAGACGCAAAGTGCTTGTGCCCCACAAGATTGTTGCCCTCTGTGGGGAAGCCACCCAACCCCAACCGCTCTGCCAGCATGGCCACCAGCAGCCCCTTTTGAGCCGACACGTTGTGGTAGAGCTGACGCCCCAACGAGCTCATGTCCATCTGCCTGTGCCATACCACCCAGCGGTAGCCCTGATTGACCAAATCGACGAGTATTTGCTTTTTGTCGGGCGGCATGGCGTAGGGCGTGCCCTCAAAAAGTTTGCAGAAGAACGTCATGCTGCCAAGAAAAGCCAAGCCATAGTTGCCGAACTGCTGCTGCGGCCCGTGCAGCAGATAGCTCCAGTCGCTCTGTATGCCTTCCTTGCCGTCTACTTTTATCTCTGAGAAGATGCTGTCGCGCGCCTCCCTCACTGTGTTGATGTCGTTTTCAAGCAAACCACGCATCAGCACGTTCTGAGCCAGCCACACCTTGTTCTGCCCCGTCTTGCAAATGCGAGAGGCTTTCATCAGCTCCACAGCCTGACTGTGTTCCCATGGCGAGAGCTCGTCGGCGATGATGATGAAAGCCTCGCCCATCACCTTGGGTATGCCTATCTCGTTCTGCCACCAGTTCAGGCATTTGGGCTTACGCCGAAACCAAAATCCCAATAGCTTATGGATGGTCTGGCTGACTCTGGGCGAACGGTAGCATGGCGACGAGGGCGAGGCATACAACTTGCACAACTGCAGTACCCGCTCGGCGTGTTGCTTCGGTTGCCAGCCACTGCGAGCCTTGTCGTCATAGTTGATGTCGCTGAACGAACCGTCTGGCAGCAACCTGCCCAAGTATCCCTCCACCTGCCGCATATCTGGCGGATAGAGGTTGGTGAGTTCCTGAACCATCTGGTCGCTCACCTCCGTCTCCTTTGGCATCTGTAGTAGAGCGTCGTAGAGCGAGTCGCCCGTGCTCCACTCCTGCACCAGCAGACTGCGGTAGCGCTCCGTCAGCGGCTTCAGGTCTTGTCCTGAGGCCAAAGAGGAAAACGATGATAGCAGCAGCAAGGCCGCGAAAAGTTTGTCAGTCAACTTCATTTCAGTTGCAAAGTTAACCGAAACTGGCCGTATGCGTTTTCACTATTATGCTTTCTGTTATCAAAAAAGTGCCTTTCTGCCGTTTTCAGATGCGAATGCGCTGCTTCTATCAGTTGAACAAGGTGATTAGGTCAATCCCAAGAAACTGCTCAACTGGCAGTCCACCCTGACCGACAATGATGGAATGAACAGGGTGGAACTTCTGCTCGAAAACGTGGAGGCCAGCGGTATTTTTTTCTTCGTTGCTTTTCACCTCGATTGCGACAATTTTACCTTTGTGTTGTAGCACGAAATCCACCTCTTGGCTATTTTCCCTCCAATAATAAAGTGTCATTCGCCGCTTAAATGTTTCGTTCATCAGAAAGCAACCAACCGCAGATTCGAAGATTCTCCCCCAAAGTTTGCGGTTCATTACAGCATGCTCAAAGTCCGTTTCCATATAGATGTCTTTCAAGGCATTGTTGTAAACTTGGTATTTCGGTATGCTCCCTCTACGGCGAGCCATGTCGGCAGAATATTTCTGAAGGCCTCCAACAAGGCCACTTTGTGAAAGCATATCAAGATAGGCTGACAGCGTGGTGGTGTTGCCCGCATCTTGCAGCTGGCCTATCATTTTTGTAAGCGACACTATTTCGCCTGAATAAGCCGAACTTAGTTCAAAGGTTTGCTTAAGCAGAGCTGGTTTGTTGACAACAGTATTCTGAAGTATATCCTTGTTGATAGTCGCGTCAACTATGGCCGAGCCTATGTAGTCGCTCCACCGTTGCTCGTCGCTTACAAGAGGCGCACTGCCAGGATAGCCGCCGAAGAAAATGTATTGCTCCAAAGTCCACCCGAAAGCGTCGCGCATCTCCCGATAGCTCCAGTGACCCATTCTTATTTCCTCGTATCGGCCCAACATAGAGTCGGCCAAGCCTTTTTCGAGCATAACACGTGAGGAGCCGAGCAAAACAACCTTAATGGGGGTGTCGTTGTAAGTGTCGGTGTCCCATTCCTTTTTCACCACTTCGCTCCATCCATTGATTTTCTGTATCTCGTCGATAACAAGAATAACTTCGTTTGCATTCTGCGTTTTCAGGAAAACGCGGGCTTGGTTCCAGCACTCGCTTATCCAATAGCGCTGACTTGCTGGTACATCATCGGCAAGAAACAGCAGATGTGGCACGGTGATGTCGTGGAGTACTTGCTTTACCACTGTCGACTTGCCCACTTGTCTTGGCCCCATTACAACTTGGATGAGATGACGCGGCTCCTCGACGCGCGACTTGAGAATGTTGTATTCAGATCTTGTGTACATTGTGATTTACTTTTGTTCTTGACGCTTTTGCTCAATGCACTGAGTAAAATTACTCAATGCACTGAGTAAAACTGCGCCAATGCAAAATTAAACATAAAAAACGAAACACGAAAGTTTTCTGTCAACCTTTTGTTGATTTTGGTAATCGCAAGTGGCGGTTTGGCCCTACTGTTGCTTGGCTTTCCTGGTCTTGCTGACGTACTCAGAAGGCGTGCATCCATACTGCGAGCGGAAACACTTGCTGAAATAGGCTTGCGAGCTAAAACCCGTCTGCACAGCTATGTCGAGCATCGACACGTCCGACGAGGAGAGCAACTGCGCCGCCACATCAAGACGCTTGGTGCGGATGAGCTCCACGGGCGAGAGCGGGGTGGCAGCCTTGAGCTTGCGGTAGAGGTTTGTACGGCTGACGCCAATCTCGCAGCATATCATGTCGACATCGAGGTCGGGATTCGACAAGTTGTCGCTGACGACCTGGAAGAACCTCTGCACGAAGTTGTCGTCGTGCTCCACCACTTCTATGCCCATCTCCTCGGGCGAGAACTTGCGGCCGTATATCTCCTTGAGCTTCTGGCGCATCTTGAGCAAATTGCATATACGGGTGATGAGCACGTCGATGTTGAACGGCTTTACGATGTAGTCGTCGGCTCCTGTGGCATAGCCCTCCACCACATGCTCGGCAAAGGAGCGCGCGGTCATCATTATGAATGGTATCTGGCACGTGGCCATATTCTCCTTCACCTCGCGGCACAGCTCCAGACCGTTCTTGCGCGGCATCATCACATCGCTCACTATTATGTCGGGCAGCGTGCGGCTGATTTTGGCCGCGGCCTCCACACCGTCGGCGGCCTCGCTGACATCGAAGTACGGGCTGAGACTTTCGGCTATGTACTGGCGCACGTCGTGGTTGTCCTCCACGAGCAGCACGTGGTAGCGGCGGTCGATCTCCACCTTCAGCTTCGAGACCGCTGGCAACACCTCTTTGGCCACGTTCGACGAGTTCTGCTGGTCGATTTCGCCTGGCTTGTAGAGGCTCTTGTCGTTGGGCAGCACAGCCGTGAATATCGCTCCGCCCTCCTTGATGTTGTCAGCCCAAATAATGCCGTGGTGGAGCGCCACCACCGAGCTGGTCAGGCTCAAGCCGATGCCTGTGCCACCGGCTGAAGGCAGCTGCTGGGCCTGATAGAATGGCTTGAATATCTCCTCCAAATCCTTGTCGGGCACTTGCACGCCGTTGTCGGCCACACTGAGCTGCACCAATTGCACACCTTGGGGCAGCCCCTTCAGCCACGCGGCGCATTTGGCTGGCATCCGCTCAGCCGCCACCACCTGCACACTGACACTGATTTCGCCGCCATCGGGGGTGAACTTGATGGCGTTGCTGAGCAGGTTGAACACCACTTTCTCCATCAAGAAGCGGTCGAACCACACCATCATCGTGGGCTTCTCGCTGGCATACTTCAGACTGATGTTCTTGTCGGCGGCCAAACCTCGGAACGCGTCGCATATTCCGCCCACGTATGCAGAGAAGTCGCCCGGGGCCACCTTGAGCCGCATCTTGCCCGCGCTCGACTTCTGCAAGTCCATCAGCTTGTTGACCAGGGCGAGCATGCGCTGGGCGTTGTTGTAGATCAGCTCCAGCTTGTTGCGCACGCTGATGTGCAGATTCTCGCGCTTCAGCACTTCCTCAAGCGGCGACAGGATGAGCTGCAGCGGCGTGCGCAACTCGTGGGAGAAGTTGGTGTACATGCTCATGCGCTCGCGGTTCAGTTTCTCCCGCTGCTCCTGCTCGCGCTTCTCCATCTGCAAGGTCTGCTCCAGTTTGCGCTTCTTGTTGATGTAGTAGAGTATGATGTAGGCCATAGCGGCGGCCACGACGATGTAGAACAGGTAGGCATACCACGTGGCCCAGACTGGCGGACTGATCACGATGGTGAGTCTGCGCACTCCGTCGCTCCACACCCCGTCGTTGTTGGCCGCCTTCAGCTCGAATGTGTAGTGGCCTGGAGGCAGGTTGGAGAAGTAGGCGGTGTGGCGGTTGCCAACGTAGTTCCACGCGCTGTCGCGTCCCACAAGCCGGAAGGCGTATTGGTTGAGTTGCGGAAACACGTAGCTCAGCGCACTGTAGCTTATGGACAGGTTGTTTTGGTCGTACTTGAGGCGCACCGTGCTGGTCGAGTTGAGCGTCTGCCGCAATATGCCATTGCTGTCGGGCAGCACCTCCTGATTGTTGACACTGAGCGAGTTGAGCACTATCTGCGGGCGGCTGTTGTTGATGGGCAGAGAGGCGGGATTGAACGAGATTATGCCGTTGCTCGCGCTGAAGCATATAGTGCCGTCGGGCAGACAAGCTCCGCTATGGGGCGAGAATTCCTCCACATCGTACATGCCGATGGGGAACGTGCGGATGTGCAGGTTGTCGGGGTCGAGGCTGGCCACACTTCTGCCCAAACTCATCCACAACTTGCCGTCGTGGCCCATCACGGCCATGCTTATCTCGTCGGACGGAAGCCCCTCGGCCTTGCCCACATGGGCGACGATGCCGCGGTGGTCGTCGTACCGATAGAGGCCTGCTCCCCAAGTGGCCACAAAGATGCGCCCACGCCTGTCGACCACTATGGCCGTAACATAGTCGGAAGCCATGTACTGTGAGCCTTTCTGATTGGTGTCAAACTGCCGGAGCGTGCCATTGGCGGTGTCGTAGCGCATCAGCCCGCTGCTTCTTGAGCCAAGCAGCAGCACGTGGCCGTTGAGCCGGTGGATGCACCTGAGGCTGGTGAACGAATAGGCTCCACGCCGGCCTTTTATGGTGAACTCTTTTTGCGTTTCCCCCACCCCGTCCACATGCACAAGCCCATGGTCTCCTGTGGATGAGGCGAGCCACATTCCGCCCCTGCCGTCAGGCTCAATGGCGTAAATAGAAGTTGTGTAGCCCAAGTCGACTTCTTTCCGATAGCTGCCCGACATGGGGTCGAAGCGCAGCACCTCACCCTCCGTGGTGCCGCAAAGCACGTCGCCATCAATGGCTGTGAGCGACTTGACGATGTTGTGGCTCCTGACGTTGCCCGAATGATAATATGGGAAGCAGCGCAAACGCCCTGTTGGGCGCGAGCATTCCAGCAACCCCGAGCCCTCGGTGGCCACGAGCATACGGTCGATGCCCAATGGCAAGATCTGGCCGTAGATGCCGAGGTGGGTGTCGAGCTGAACAGACGGCTGCAAGAAGTGGAAACGGTTGTTGTACGGGCTGTAGTAGTTGACGCCGCCAGAGTACGTGCCCACCCAGAGGCCTCCGTTCCGGTCGGGCAGCAGCGAGTAGACACTAAAGTGGCTCAGCGACCCGCTTCTCATTTGGTTGTCTATATGGGTCAAGCCACACGTGGCCATGTCCATCAGGTATAATCCCTCGTAGGTGCCGACGAGCAGTTTGTGGTTCATTTCGGCCACGTCGCGCACACTGTTCGACGTCAAGATGCTGTTGGCGGTGGTTATGGCCGTCTGCTTCCAAGAACGCGGGTCTATCCGATTGAGTCCGCCGTCTTTGGTCGCCACGTAGATGATGCCGTCGGAGGCCTCATGGATGCGGCTTATCTGGCTGCCGCTCAGGTTGCCCCGAGTCTTTGAGAACTGGCGAAGCAACCTGCCATTGCGATAGACTCCAAGACCCAACGACGAGCCAACGAGCATTAGCCCGGAGCGCGTCTGCGAGATGGCCGACACCGACACGCGACCATTCAGCCCTGGCAGGCGGACTGGCTCAACCCGATAGAGATTGCCAGGGCGGATGCGGGCGACGCCGTTGGCCGCGCCAAGCCACAACGTCTGGCTCTTGTCCACATAGAGGGCCTTAAGGCCGTCGGAGATGAACGAATATCTGCCCCCGATGTAGGCGCAGACACGGTCGGTCGTCAAATCCAAGCGGCTGAGCCCACGCGTGTTGGCCACCCACAGGTGGTGTGAGCTGTCCTCTGCCAAAGCGTCCACTTGGTTTTCAAGCAGACTGGCCTGTGGCCGGGCCGCCTCGTGCTTGTACACTTTCATAGTGTTGCCGTCGTAGCGGCATAGCCCGTTGCGCGTGCCCATCCAAATGTAGCCCTGATAGTCTTGGTGCAGTTGCATCACCGACAGCTGCGACAGCCCGTCCTTTATGGTCAGATTGGTGAAAGCGTAGTCGGACACAGGTTGCGCGTTGGCGGTTAGACACAGTGCCAAGCCAACAACCGACAGCTTTGCTTTATGGAGTATTATGTTTAAGTTCATGGCTTTTAGTATTCTGCTGCAAACTTACTCATTTTTCTTTTAAAAACAAAATTATCCGCAAGCCAAATTATAAAGTCAAGATGATTTCGTATTATGTAACTCAAGTTTCTAAAGTTACGCAATGCACTGTGATTAAGCACATTCCAATATGTGGGGGCATGATTTATCATGCCCGCCATCGGCAATAATTCAGTGTTTCGGGCATGATAAATCATGCCCCTACGATTTCACAGCCATTGACTTTCAATGAATCATGCACTTTCGAAACTTCCGAAACCTGATTCCTATAATTATCCACATACAGCAGAAAAGGATAATCATCTAATCACACACCCCCTGTCGCCTTGCCATCGCCGCGCAATGTTATTTTATCCTAAATAGAATTATGCCAAATAGGATAAAACCGGGAAAAGCGTTAAATTTGCATTGGTATGTGATGACCTACTATAATATATGCAAACACCCTGAGTGGCGATGCCGCCACAATTGGATGATTGTTATAAAAGCAACCGACAAGAACGAAAAAACCATAAAACAATACCCAACAAAATGAGAATCACATTAACTACGCTTTCGGCAGCGGCACTCTTGCTCGCGCCAATGGCCATGCAAGGTCAGGAGCAGGTGCCACAGTGGGGCCGCTTCGAGAAGACGCTGAGCTACCACACCGGGCAGAACCCGTTTACCGACATTGAGCTTTGGGCCACTTTTGTGCATGAGGGCTCGGCCGACACCATCAGCGTGGAGGGCTTCTACGACGGAGACGACCAGTTCAAACTGCGCTTCATGCCCACCAAGACGGGCCGATGGAGCTACCAGACACGCTCGGCCACGCCGGAGCTGAACGGGAAGACGGGCTACATCGTTTGCACGGCTCCCGAGGCTGGCGACCACGGCATGGTGTCGGCCAACTCTGACCATGGTTTCCAGTACGCCGACGGCACACACTACCTGCCCCTTGGCACCACGTCATACGCCTGGGTCTATGGGCTGCCGCAGCGCAAAGCTCTCACCATCAGCTCGCTCCGCGACGCGGGCTTCAACAAGTTGCGCTTCTGCGTGTTCCCCAACAACAGCGTCTACGACTCGGCCAACGGTGTCGCCTTCACACAGGAGAGCGGCCTCGCCGTGCCCACGGTCTACCCCTTCAAGATGCTGAAGGACGGCAAGGCGAAGAAAGGCCAGTATGTGTGGGACTTCTCCCGCTTCAACCCCGAGTTCTTCCACGGATTGGAGCAAGCCATCGACAGCCTGAAGCGGATAGGCGTTGAGGCCGACCTGATACTCTTCACGCCCTACGACGAGGGCCTTTGGGGCTTCGACCGTATGCCGATGAGCGTCTGCATGCGCTACCTGCGCTACTGCGTGGCACGCCTCGCGTCGTTCAGCAACCTGTGGTGGTCGATGGCAAACGAGTGGGACCTGGTGAAGGCACGCACCAAAGGCGAGTGGCTGCAGATGAGCCAGTACGTCAGCCAGGCCGACCCCTACCACCACCTGCTCAGCATACATGGCGGCACGGCCAAATACATCGACTACAACCTGCCCTACTTCACCCACGCCAGCATACAAGACCAGGGGCCGCTCTACAACTTCGAGGGCGTGGCCACCGTGCGCAACATCTACCCGAAGCCCGTGGTGTTCGACGAGGTGTGCTACGAGGGCGACCACGAGTCGCGCTGGGCCCAGCTGAGCGGACAGGAGATGCTGCGGCGCGTGTGGACGGGCCTGATTGGCGGCACATACGTAACCCACGGCGAGTGCTTCTGCACAGAGCCCAACTACTACACGGGCTATGCCTTCCTCGCCACGGGCGGACGCTTCAAGGGCACATTCCCCGCCAGGGTGAAGTTCACGCGCCAAATCATCGAGTCGCTGCCGCAGTCGCCACGCTTGGCCGACAACAGCTGGGATGGCGAGACCGCCGGTTGCGGCGACGGTGTCTACCTCATCTACTTCGGCGACCAGAAGCCGCGCTCGTGGCGTTTCTCCCTGCCCGCCAAGAACGACCGCTTCCGCCGGCTGAAGGGTGGCGAGCGGTTCCAAGTGGAGGTGATCGACACGTGGAACATGACCACCACGCCCTGCAAGACCACATTCGAGGTGAAGCCGGCCGCCGCCAAGCGCATGGTCGACAAGCTGGGCCGCTCGGTCAACCTGCCCGGCAAGCCCTACATCCTGCTCAAGATCACACAGGTGGATTAGCCGTCCATCA
>CAZRSL010000044.1:0-1135 GCA_964602785.1 uncultured Prevotella sp. | reverse complement strand
CTCAATTGTGAGCCGATTGCAAAAGCGCCTCCTTTGTACCACAAAAAGGTCGTGCGTACGGCTGAATGATGCCTCCGACATCATTTATTATGGTCTGGCAAAGTGGTGTGGCAGTGCCATTGGCATCAGCGCCGCAAATCGGAATGGCAACAGCGTTTTTTTTAAAAGTAAGCATTTGTTTTGCGCGTATGAATAATATTTGTAATTTTACAGCGCAATTATTAATCTAAGACATCATCATTATGCACTATTCCACATTCAAAGTCCGCTTGGCAGCCGTTCTGGCGATGGCTTTCGTTCTTTCCGCACCAGCGTTCTCACAGTCAGAATCTTCCTCAAAGCAGAAGAATACAGTCTCCACAAAAGCCACAGTGTCAAGTTCCGACAAGATATACACAGCTACGGAAAAGATGCCAGTGTTTCCGGGTGGTCCCGCTGCCCTAAAGAAGTACCTTGAGGAAAATGTGGCCTATCCCCAGAGCGCACGGGGCGAGCAAGGCTGCGTGATAGTGTCGTTTGTGGTTGAGAAAGACGGCACTGTGAGCAATGCCAAAGTCTGGCGCTCTGTCCATCCCGACCTCGACGCTGAGGCTTTGCGCGTGGTGGAATCCATGCCGAAATGGAGACCCGGTCTCCACAATGGCGAGGTGGTCAGAGTGAAATACAACGTGCCGGTAACGTTTTTGCGGCCCGACAATCTCTGAAAAAAATGCCGGGATGAGCTATTGGGTCAGGGCTTACGACAACAAGCGATACCGCGTGGCCGACTTCATACGCGACAACGGTTTCATCGACTGGAACCAGCGCAACCGTTTCCAAGTGGGCGACGTACTGTTCCTCTACGCCACCGCGCCCGCCAGCCGGCTGACTTTCGCGATGGAGGTGTCGGCGGTGGACCTCCCGTGGCAGCAGACGGCCGACGACAGCGAATACTTCATATCGCAGGAGCACTACGACCATTGGCTCAGCCACCGCGAGCTGACGCTCTACTCGCGCTACACCCTCATCCGCGAGCTCCACTCCCCCTGCCTCACGCTCAGCAACTTGCGCGAGCACGGCTTCAACGGTGCGCCCCGCTCGCCCCGCCGCCTCTATCCCGAGACCATCGACTATATACTGGGGCACTTGGAGTGAG
>CAZRSL010000043.1:0-22616 GCA_964602785.1 uncultured Prevotella sp. | reverse complement strand
AAGAGCGCACAAGCAGTGCCACTTCAGCAGTACTTGTGCCCCATCGGGGCACGGCGTTATACCATTTTGACACCCCAGTCTGCGCCATGCTTGACTGGGGCTATTGACACTTTAGTCTCTTCGAGACTATTCCCGCCGCATTCTTTTACTGGTCTTTTTCTGTTTATTGCGGATAATCATTTAAAGTTATTTGCTGCAAAGCAGCAATTACCCAATTAATAATTATTAATTGATAATTGTGGCCAAAGCCACAACCAATTTTGCATTTTTCATTTTACATTTTTCATTGTTAAGGTTGCTTTTCCACCTTTTTTTATTACCTTTGCACGCTATAATAATGTATATACAAAAAAGGTAAAGTCTATGGCAAAGAAATTTGTCGAGCACAAAGGGCTCGACCTGACCGCCACCAATCGTGAAGTGCTTCAGAAATGGATGCACGACGACATATTCCACCGCAGCATCAGCGAGCGGGATGGATGCCCCCAGTTCATATTTTTCGAGGGGCCGCCATCGGCCAATGGCCATCCCGGCATCCACCATGTGCTTGCCCGCTCAATCAAAGACACGTTCAACCGCTACAAGACCATGCGCGGCTACCAGGTCTATCGCAAGGCCGGATGGGACACCCACGGACTGCCCGTTGAGCTTGGTGTGGAGAAGGAACTCGGCATAACCAAAAAGGACATCGATAACAAGCAGAGTCCAAAGTATATCTCCACCGAGGACTACAACCGCAAGTGCCGCGAGAATGTGATGAAGTTCACTCGCGAATGGCGCCAGTTGACCGAGGAGATGGGTTATTTTGTCGACCTCGACCATCCTTACATCACATATGACAACAAATACATCGAGACCCTATGGTGGTTGTTGAAGCAACTATACAACAAGGGGTTGCTCTATAAGGGCTACACCATCCAGCCTTATTCCCCCGCTGCCGGTACTGGTCTTTCGAGCCACGAGCTAAACCAGCCCGGATGCTATCGCGATGTCAAGGACACCACCGTTACGGCGCAGTTCCTCATCAAGGAGCCACGACAAGAGTGGACAAAATGGGGCAAGCCATACTTCCTCGCTTGGACCACAACACCTTGGACGCTGCCATCCAACATTGCCCTTGCTGTTGGCCCTAAGATTGACTATGTGGCTGTGGAAACGTATAACCCCTACAGTGGCGCTCCCATCACCGTCGTTTTGGCCGAGGCCTTGCTGAAAGACCATTTCAAGCCGGAGCAGGAGTGCAAGGAGGGCGACCTTAAGCCGTTCGACAAGGAGAAGAAGCAATGCCCGTGGCGCGTAGTCGACCATATAAAAGGCACAGACCTTGTGGGCATTCATTATGAGCAACTTTACCATTGGGTGAAGCCTACAGAGAAAGTCGACGACTACGCCAAGCCTTATATCAAGGAGTATGCCGCGGCCCATCCTGAAAAGGTGTTCACTGGCGAGAATGGCAAGGATCGCTTTGTTGAGATGAGCGATCAGGCCTTCCGTGTGATCAGTGGCGACTATGTAACCACCGACGATGGTACTGGCATAGTGCATATAGCCAGCACCTTTGGCGCCGACGACGCCCGTGTGGCAGCCGAGGCTCATGTGCCAGCCATCTATCTCATCGACAAGAAAGGCGACACTCGCCCAATGGTCGACTTGCAAGGCAAATACTACAAGCTCGACGAGCTCGACGACAACTTCAAGGTGCGCTGCGTCGACGTGAAAGCCTACAGCCACCATGCCGGCGACTATGTGAAGAACGCCTACGACCCGCGGTTTAATCCCAATGGCGTGTGGGATCGTGTTGCCACTGACAAGGAACCCGACCTCAACGTGATAATGAGTTTGGAGCTAAAGGAAGAGGGCATGGCATTCAAGATAGCCAAGCACGTGCACAACTATCCGCACTGCTGGCGCACCGACAAGCCCATCCTTTATTATCCTCTCGACTCGTGGTTCATACGCGACACGCAGAAGAAGGACCGTATGGTTGCCCTCAACCGTACCATCGGATGGCATCCAGAGTCAACCGGTACGGGACGCTTTGGCAATTGGCTTGAGAACCTCAACGACTGGAATCTCTCCCGCAGCCGCTTCTGGGGCACTCCGCTGCCTATTTGGCGCGACGAGGACCGCCACGAGAAGTGCATTGGCTCGGTGGAGGAGCTCTACAACGAGATAGAGAAAGCCGTGAAAGCTGGCGTGATGAAGCACAATCCGTTGCGTGAGCGTGGCTTCCGTCCTGGCAACTTCAGTCAGGAGAACTACGACCGCATAGACCTGCACCGGCCATACGTCGACGACATAGTGCTTGTGAGCGATACTGGGAAGCCCATGCACCGTGAGGCCGACCTTATCGACGTGTGGTTCGACAGCGGCTCAATGCCTTTTGCCCAGCTTCACTATCCTTTTGAGGGCGAGATGAACAAGGACCGCCTCGCCATGACTGGCTTGAGCGAGGATGAGTATCGTGACATGCTTGTCCACAGCCACTATACAGGTACACCAGTGCCTCCCGCTTTCTTCCCAGCCGACTTCATCAACGAGGGCGTTGACCAGACTCGTGGATGGTTCTTCACGCTCCACGCCATTGCCACAATGGTGTTCGACTCGGTGGCTTTCAAGAACGTTATTTCGAGTGGACTGGTTCTCGACGCCAAGGGCAACAAGATGTCGAAGCATGTGGGCAACGTGGTCGACCCCTTCGAAATGCTCCACAAGTATGGTGCCGACGCTGTCAGGTTCTACATGATGACAAACTCTGAGCCTTGGGACAACTTGAAGTTCGACCCAGAGGGCGTCGACGAGACGCGCCGCCGCTTCTTCGGCACGCTCTACAACACTTACAGCTTCTTCGCCCTCTATGCCAACGTCGACGGCTACGACCCGTCGCAGGTTGACCTGTCTGCCTGCTCTCTTGAGATTGACAAATGGATTATATCGAGGCTGAACACATTGATAAAAGACGTTACTGCCCAACTCGACGATTACGACCCAACGCGAGCCGGACGACTGATAGAGGGCTTTGTCAACGACGACCTGAGCAACTGGTATGTCCGTCTGAATCGCAAACGCTTCTGGGGCAAGGACATGAGCGCCGACAAGAAGAGCGCTTACGACACGCTCTACACTTGCTTGATGACCGTCAGCAAGTTGCTTGCGCCGTTCGCTCCATTCTTCTCCGACCAGCTCTATTGCGACCTCAATGGCAGGGGCGACAGCGTGCACCTCACCAATTGGCCTACTGCTGACGAGGCAGCCATCGACAAGGATCTCGAAGAGCGCATGCAGATGGCTCAGCGCATCACGTCGATGACACTCGCACTGCGCCGCAAGGTGAACATAAAGGTGCGCCAGCCACTGAAGCAGATTATGATTCCAGCTGTCGATGATGAGCAACGCCGCCACATTGAGGCGGTGGCCGACTTGATCAAGAGCGAGGTCAATGTGAAGGAACTCAACTTCGTCAGCGGTCAGGGAGTATTGGTCAAGAAGGTGAAGCCCAACTTCCGAGTGATGGGCAAGAAGTACGGTAAGATGATGAAGACGGTGGCTTCCAAGATGGCCAGTCTCAGCCAGGCTGAGATAGCACAGCTTGAGAGTGAGGGCATCTACAAGTTTGAGGCCGACGGACAGGAGATTGAGGTGCTTGCCGCAGATGTCGACATCATCAGCGAGGACATGCCAGGATGGCTCGTGAGCAACGAGGGCAACCTGACCGTGGCACTTGAGGTGGAGCTCGACGACAATCTGCGCCGTGAGGGAATGGCCCGCGAGCTTATCAACCGCATACAGAACTTGCGAAAGGACACAGGACTGGAAATCACCGACCGCATCACCGTGGTCATCGAGCCCTCTGAGCATACCAACGGAGCGGTGGAGTCGTTTGGTGAAATGATAAAAAGCCAGGTGCTTGCCGACGATATAGTCGTAGCCCAAAACGACGGAGCAGAAGTGGATTTCGACGATTTCAAACTTAGAATCAAGATAACAAAACGTTAAACCTTTCTCAGCGCAGGCGTGTTGCAGCGTCTGCGCTGACCTATTAAACCTAATTAACCTATGGAACAGAAAAAGACACGTTACAGTGATGAGGAGTTGAATGAGTTTCGCGACATCATCAACCGGAAACTGGCGGTTGCGCGTCATGACTACAAGGAACTGATGGACCAGCTAACCCATGCCAACAGCAATGACGTCGACGACACGTCGCCCACCTACAAGCAACTGGAGGAGGGCAGCATGTCGCAGACAAAGGAAGAAATCATCACAATGGCCGGCCGGCAGCAGAAGTTCATACGCTCGCTTGAGGCCGCGCTTGTGAGAATTGAGAACAAGACTTACGGCATCGACCGCATAACTGGCGAGTTGATACCAAAGGAGAGGCTTCGCATTGTGCCCCATGCAACGTTGAGCGTGGCCTCAAAAAACGCAAGAAAGCACTAAATCAATTGGCCTGACTGGTCTCATCATGAGGCTGGTCGGGCCACAAAAACATCTGAGTTGAACCATATAACAGCGAAAAAGACAGCAATTGTCTACATCATAGTTGCCGCACTCGTCTTGATCGACCAGGTTATCAAGATCGAGGTCAAGACAAACATGCGCATAGGCGACCAAATCGTCATCTTCGATTGGTTTCGTATATGCTTCATCGAGAACAATGGCATGGCATGGGGCATAGAGCTCTTCAGCAAATACTTCCTCACTATATTAAGGATTGTGGCTATATGTGCCTTGGCCTGGTTCATTTCCTTGAAAATTAGGCAGCGCGTGGGATGGCCTTTCTTGGTTTGCTTGGCTCTTCTCATGGCGGGGGCGATAGGCAATGTGGTCGACTCGATGTTCTATGGCCTTTGCTTCACCGAGTCAACACCTTGGACGATAGCCACTACAGTTCCCTTTGGCGATGGCTACGCTGGGTTCCTTACGGGCAAGGTGGTCGACATGTTCTATTTCCCCATCATCCACACCCATTGGCCCTCGTGGTTTCCTGTGTGGGGCGGACAGCCGTTTGTGTTTTTCTCTCCTATATTCAACTTTGCCGACTCCTGTGTAACGGTGTCCATTTTCCTTGTCATTATCTTTTTTAGGAAATATCTTACCATCAAGTCGGCAACAATCAGCGATAACGTCGACAAATGAAAGAGGCACAGCAACTTCTTCTTGCGTTGGTAGTGGCGCTTGCCTTTGTCGGTTGCAAGCCAAGCGTGCCAAGTGAGTACATCCAGCCGGGCGACATGGAGGATATACTCTACGACTACCACATCGCCGAGGCCATGGCCAACCAGAACGGCAACCAAGTGGAGAAGGTGGCTTACGAGGATACGGTGCTGCGCAAGCATGGTGTGAGCCGAAAGAAGTTCGACAAGTCTCTGTGGTACTATATGCGCAACTCCGAACGCCTCTATGCCATTTACCAAAACCTCTCCAAACGATTGGAAAACGAGGCCTTGGCACAGGGAGCGTCGGTCAACGACATTAAGCAATTTGGCGAGAACACAGCTTCGGGCGACACCACAAATATATGGAAGCAGACATCAAGTCTGATTTTAATCAACAACAAGCCGCTGAACCTGAGGACATTCGAGATAAAGGCCGACACAAGTTTCCATAAGGGCGATAAATTCATACTCGACTTCAAGTCGCAGTACATCATTCAGCAGGGTATGCGCAATGTGGTTGTCGTCATGTCGGTTTGGTTCAGCAACGACAGTGTCGCCACAAAGACTTGCTATGCCTCCACCAATGCTGATTTCAATCTAACTGTCGACGACCCAGAGCGGCTTGGAGTGAAGCGGATACGTGGCTACTTCGTCATGCCACAACAGCGGGACGGTGCCGATGCTGAGACGCTAAAGTTGTTTGCCGCTCAATACATACGACTTGTGAAGATGCACACTCAGCTGCCAAAGCCCATAGAGCCATCCACAGCACCAGCCGACACCACCGACAGCGTGAGGAAGCCCAATCGGGCTTTGCCACTCAATTCCACGCCTGCCCCAGTGCCCACTGTGCCAACACAAAGCAAACAAATCAATAAACCACAATAATATGTACACCGTAGCAGAACTTGAAGACAAACTCATCGACCTGGCCTTTGCCGAGGACATAGGCGACGGCGACCAGACCACGCTGTGCTGCATTCCAGCTGAGGCTCGAGGTCGCGACCATCTGCTCATCAAGGAGGATGGCATACTGGCCGGCGTGGCTGTGGCCGAAAGGGTGTTCCACCGCTTCGACCCCGACCTGAAGATGGAAGTGATGCTGAAGGATGGCACACCTGTCCACAAGGGCGACATCGCATTTGTCGTTGAGGGCAGTGTGCGCTCTTTGCTCCAGACCGAGCGGCTCGTGCTCAACATCATGCAGCGCATGAGCGGCATCGCCACCATGACCCACAAATATGTTGAGCGACTTGAGGGGACGAAGACCCACGTGCTCGACACCCGAAAGACCACCCCAGGCATGCGTGTGCTCGAAAAGCAGGCGGTCAAGATTGGCGGCGGAATGAACCATCGCATCGGGCTTTTCGACATGATATTGCTCAAGGACAACCACGTCGATTTCGCCGGTGGCATCAGCAATGCCATTACGAAGTGCCACAAATATCTCGCAGAGAAGAATCTCGACTTGAAGATAGAGATTGAGGTGCGCAACTTTGACGAACTCGACCAAGTGCTGGCAATAGGTGGAGTAGACCGCATTATGCTTGACAACTTCAGTGTGGCCGACACCAAGAAGGCGGTCGACAAGATAGCCGGCCGCTATGAGACTGAGTCGAGTGGTGGAATCACCATCGACACTCTGCGCGACTATGCCTTGCAGGGCGTCGACTTCATCAGTGTGGGTGCGCTCACCCACAGCGTGAAGAGCCTTGACATGAGCCTTAAAGCAATTTGACATTTTATGATCATCCGCCTTAACGCAGAATATTTTCCAATGCAGGGTGCGGCCCTTGTGGCCGTCCGCATCCACATGGCGTATCGTTTGTGTGGCAGACGGCCAGCGGAAAATCATTTGACATTTATTTAAAAGAGATATTATGAGAAAAGCACTGCTTTTGATTGCGGTTGTGGCACTTGGAATGATGAAAGCCTCAGCCTGCACCAACTTTATCGTTGCCAAGGGCGCAAGCCTGGACGGCTCGGTGTTCTGCACTTACAATGCCGACGACTATGGCATGTTCACGTCATTGTGTCATTATCCTGCCGCCACCCACAAGAAAGGCGACCTTCGTGAGATTATAGACTACGACACCCACGAGTCGCATGGTTTCATACCCGAGGCCCTGACCAAATACAATGTTATTGGCAACATCAATGAATACCAAGTCAGCGTCGGCGAGACCACCTACGGTGGCCGCGAGGAGATGGTTGACACCACGGGTCAAATCGACTACGGATCGCTCATGTATCTCGCCTTGCAGCGCAGCAAGACGGCTCGTGAGGCCATCCGTGTGATGACAACACTCGCGGAGACCTACGGCTATCTGTCGGAGGGTGAGTCGTTCACCGTATGCGACCCCAACGAAGCTTGGATTCTGGAGATGCAGGGCTGTGGGGGCGACAAGAAGCAGAAGGTGGTTTGGGTGGCGGTGCGCATACCCGACAATGCCATCAGCGGCCACGCCAACCAGAGCCGCATTGGCCAGTTCTCCACCTACGACACCGAAGTGATGATGTCGAAGAATTGCATCAAGTTCGCCCGCGAGAAGGGATGGTTCACTGGCAAGGATAAGGACTTCAACTGGAAAAACGCCTACGCCTTCCCCGACTTCAGCGGACGCAGGATTTGCGACGCCCGCGTGTGGAGTTTCTTCAACCACTTCAAGGATATGTCGAGGTGGCTTCCTTGGGCGGAGGGACATGATGCCAACGCCGAGGACATGCCGTTGTGGATCGTGCCCGACCGTAAGGTGTCGCTCAGCGATGTTGAGACCTGCATGCGCGACCATTTCGAGGGCACTCCGTTCTCGCTCGACCAGGACATAGCCCAGGGCGACTGGGCCATGCCATACCGTCCAACCCCCCTCTATTTCGAGGTGGATGGCAAGAAATACTTCAACGAGCGCCCCACAAGCACCCAGCAGACTGGCTTCACCTACGTGGCCCAGCTCCGCTCGTTCCTCCCCCGACAGATAGGTGGCATTATATGGTTTGGCAACGACGATGGCAACATGGTGAGCTATGTGCCGGTCTATTGTGGCAATACCCGACAGCCCGACTGCTTCAACACTCCTGGGGCGGATGCAGTTACTTTCTCAATGGACAACGCTTTCTGGGTGTGCAACTGGGTGAGCAACATGGTCTATCCGCGCTACTCACTGATGTTCCCTTCGCTCAAGGCCGTGCGCGACTCGCTCGACCAGTCGTATCTTCGCCTCCAACCGCAAGTGGAAGAGAAAGCCAAGCAGTTGCTCGCAGACAATGGCGAGCAGGCCGCAGTTGAATATCTGACAAACTATAGCTGCACTAAGGGTGCGGAGATGCTTTCGGAGTGGAAGAAACTGGCCACCTATCTCATTGTGAAATACAACGACATGGCCGTGAAGCCGGAGAAAGACGGCAAGTTTGAGCGCACAAAGACTGGCATCGGTGTGGCTGTGGAGCGTCCTGGCTACAGCGACTGGATGCGCCATCGCCTTGTCAAGGAGACAGGCGACAAGTTTCTTCTGCCCTCTGGCAAATAGCCATTGCGCATGATAATATGAAATATGTTTATCCGCATACAGTGGAAAACATCCCCGATGCAGGGCGCGGCCCTTGTGGCCGTCCGCATCCCCGATTGTGAATCGGTTGCGCTGCGGACGGCCACAAGGGCCGCGCCCTGCATTGGGATGTTTCTTGCCGATTGCGGATAATCATTATAGGAAAAACGGCTGCCAACCCCATTCGAGTTTGGCAGCCGTTTTTATTGTGGCTATTCCGAATTGTCAGTCGTTGATGGCCATGAGGAATTCGGAGTTGTTCTTCGTCTTGTTCATCCTGTCGCTCACAGCCTTCATAGCCTCTATCGAGTTCATGTCGGCTATGTTGTCGCGCAGCACGTTCATGTGGTTCAGTGTGGTCTGGTCTTGCAGCAAGTCGTCGCGGCGGGTGCCCGAGGCCACAAGGTTGACGGCCGGGAACATGCGCTTGTTCGACAGGTTGCGCTCCAACTGCAGCTCCATGTTGCCCGTGCCCTTGAACTCCTCAAATATCACCTCGTCCATCTTCGAGCCGGTATCGATCAGTGCAGTGGCGATGATGGTGAGCGAGCCGCCACCCTCTATGTTGCGGGCAGCTCCGAAGAAGCGTTTTGGCTTTTGCAGCGCGTTGGCGTCGACACCACCCGTGAGCACCTTGCCACTTGCCGGAGCCACTGTGTTGTAGGCGCGGGCCAGACGCGTGATGCTGTCGAGGAATATTACCACGTCGTGGCCGCACTCCACAAGCCGTTTGGCCTTTTCGAGCACAATGCCGGCTATCTTCACGTGGTGGTCGGCGGGCTCGTCAAACGTGGAGGCTATCACCTCGGCGTTGACGGTGCGCGCCATGTCGGTAACCTCCTCTGGCCGCTCGTCGATGAGCAGCATCATCAGGTAGGCCTCAGGGTGGTTGGCGGCGATGGCGTTGGCTATGTTCTTCATCAGTATGGTCTTGCCCGTCTTTGGCTGGGCCACTATCAGCGAGCGTTGGCCTTTGCCGATGGGGGCGAACAGGTCGACGATTCGGGTGCTGAGGTTGGTGGTGGCGGGGTCGCCGCAGAGGGTGAACTTCTCATCGGGGAAGAGCGGTGTGAGGTGTTCGAAAGCCACGCGGTCGCGCACGTCTTGCGGGTTGCGCCCGTTGATCATGTCGATGCTGGTCAGTGGGAAATATTTTTCGCCGTCGTGGGGCGGACGCACATGGCAAGCTATCACGTCGCCGGTCTTCAGTCCATACTGGCGCACCTGCTGCACAGGCACATAGATGTCGTCGGGCGACGAGAGATAGTTGAAGTCGCTGGAGCGCAGGAAGCCGTAGCCGTCGGGCATGACCTCAAGCACGCCATTGCCCTTTATGATTCCGTTGAAGTCGAAGTCCTCCTCAGCGTCGTCGTGCCTTGCCACCGGCTTCTCCACAGGCGTGTATTCCTCGTGCTGCTGCGTCGTGGGGCGGTCGAGCATGTCGTAGTCGGTTATCATTGTCTGGTCCTCAACGGGCAGGTCGCTGACCACGATGAAGTCAGTGCCGTCGCCCGGGTCGCCGCTCCACACGCCTTCTTGCTGTGTCGTCTCCGTTGCGTTGTCCTCATCTTGTTGCGAGGCTGCCGCTTGGGGCTCTTGTATGCTGGTATTTACGACTTTGGGAGTCTCCTTCGTGGCGACTTCCATGGCAGCGTTGTTCTGCTCCTGCTGCTCCTTGATGAAGTCCGGCACGTCGGGCTCAACGTTTTTTGCGGCTTCGCGGGCCTTTATCGCAGCCTGGGCGGCGGCGATAGCCTCTTTCTCAGCCTTGGTCTTGCGTCCGCGGTGCTTGGGTATTGAGGCCAGAATCTCCTCTGGGGTCAGCTCTTTCTTCTCTGCCGGCTCGCTTTTCTTGACTTTAATATCCTTGAAGAGCGACTGCTGCACGGGTTTGGTCTTGTTAGAGTCGAAATTCTCGCCATCCTTGCCATTCACCGAGTACACCTTGCTCGTGTCTTTGATGCGTGTGCGGCGGCGCTTGGGGGCTTGACTCTGCTTCGAGCCCTCCATCGCCTGCTTGTCGAGTATGGCATAGACAAGTTGCTCCTTGTCGCCAGTATCATTGTACTCAGCACCAAGTTGGTTGGCAATAGCTACCAATTCATTGGTATCTTTCGCTATTAGTTCTTCTTTGCTTAACATAAAATGTGTTGGTAAATTCTCGAATATAAGTGAGTTCCCAAGGAAGGAAACATCATCATTTTCAAATTGATGTGCAAAAGTAATTATTTTTTCTCTAATATCGGCCTGATGACATGAAAAACAAAATGTAATTAATTGAAATTAACATATTGCCGTGGCCAATGTCGCCAATGTCGTTTTGCCCTTTATGTGGCTCTGCGGCGTAACGACAAAGGCCCCTTTGTAATGCAGCCATATTTGGGTTTTTCGGCACGTGTGAGAATGTTGTTTGACACGTGCCGCAAGATGTTTCGACACGTGCCAAAATGTTTTTTCACACGTGTCGAAAAACAAAACAAGGCCAGCTTTGCGTCGCCAACTTAGCGTTGTTGTCTTTTTATGCGGCCTGTTTCCAAGCATGACAAGATTATTTCTATATAATTAGAGTACAAAAACGATGCTTGTGCGTCAATCAATAGAACAATCACTGTTATGACTCCATTATTCACTATAGGCAAAGAGGCCGTGGCTTCGAGTCCAGGCTTGGTTCGCTTCCTGACCGACACGAAGTTCATTCGCTATGTCATGGAGGGCGACGACGAGCTCGACGCGTTCTGGCGCACCTATCTTCAGGAGCGCAAGGGGGAGCGCGTGGCTTTCTGCGAGGCCGAGCGCATACTGCGCAACCTCGACGTGCCGCAAGAATGGCTCACTCCTTTGCAGGTGGAAAAACTGCAATATAACATTAAAATGACCCTCGGAATCTGAGTTTTCACGGTTTTTCGGGTCGATATATCATTTTTTATGGTTTATTGGTCTTTTATTTAGGTGTAGTCTTAACATTTAATGGTATCTTTGCATGGTAAAATAAAAAACCTAAATGGAAACCATATACACTGTAAAAGACGAGAAAGCCCTGGAGCTTTTGAGCCGTTACCGGAATGGTGATAATACCGCATTCGACCAGCTGTACAACCTGTACTTGCCCATGCTCGTGAACTATGGCCGCTGCCTGACCCGCGACCGCGAGCTGCTCGAGGACTGCATACACGACGTGTTCATCAAGTTGCTCAACCGCGACAGCAAGACAAGCATGAAGTGCATCAGCTCCTATCTGGTCATCTCGCTGCGCAACAGAATCGTCGACGAATACCGCCACGGCTCGTTCACCATCGACACGCCCGTGGAAGAGTGCGGACTGCGCCGCAGCACCGATGGTGTGGAGGCCGACTACATAGAGGACGAGGGGCGTGAAGTTAGGCTCTCCACGCTCGACTCCATGCTCTCCGTGCTCACTCCTCGCCAGCGCATGGCTTTCCAGCTCTACTATCTCGAAGAGAAAAAATATGGCGAGGTGTGCAAGATTATGAAGCTCAACTACCCCTCGGTGCGCAACTTGGTCCACCGCGGAATGTTGAGGCTACGCAAGGCGGCCATAGCTGTTTGACAAGACATTATTTATTTAAAACTCAAGCTTATACATCACAATGAAGAAACTATCCCTTTTGCTTTTTCTGATGGCCCTGCCGCTGATGGGCATGGCCTCGGAATGGGACACACAGTACAAACAACTTGAGCAAAGCATCAAGGCTCCGCAGTTTGGCAGCAGGAAATACTTGATCACCAAGTTTGGAGCGTCGACCAAGGCCACCGCCGCCAAGAACCAGAAAGCCATCAACAAGGCCATCGCCACCTGCTCGAAGAAGGGCGGAGGCCAAGTGGTGGTGCCGGCCGGCACGTGGCTCACTGGCGCCATCACCCTGCAGAGCGGTGTCAACCTCGTGGTGGAGGAGGGCGCCACGCTGCTCTTCTCGTCCGACACCTCGCTCTACCCCGTGGTACGCACTCGCTGGGAAGGCATCGACTGCTACAACTACCAGCCGCTCATCTATGCCAACGGAGTGAAGAACGTGGGCATCACTGGCAAGGGCACCATCGACGGTGGAGCATCCAACGAGGCGTGGTGGCCAATGACAGGTGTAGAGCGTTTCGGCTATAAGGAGGGCGTGGAAAACTGCAAATTCTCAGGCAAACGCCACGAGCTGACGCAGATGGTGGACAACCAGACGCCAGTGGAGCAGCGCCGCTTCGGCCCGGGCTGTGGGTTGCGCCCCCAGCTCGTCAACATCATGAACGGCGAGAATGTGCTCATAGAGGGTGTTACCCTGCTGCGCTCGCCTTTCTGGGTTATCCACCCCGTGTTCTGCAAAAACCTGACAGTGAGGGGCGTCTACGTCTACAACGAGGGGCCCAACGGCGACGGCTGCGACCCTGAGAGCTGCGACGGAGTGCTGATAGAGAACTGCCGCTTCCACACCGGCGACGACTGCATAGCCATAAAGAGCGGACGCAACCAGGACGGGCGTTTGGACGGGCGGCCATCGCAGAACATCATCGTGCGCAACTGCGAGATGGAGGACGGCCACGGCGGTGTGGTGATGGGGTCCGAGATCTCGGCCGGCGTGAGGAATGTGTTTGTGGAGAACTGCAAGATGGACTCGCCCAACCTGGAGCGCGTCATCCGCATAAAGTCGAACCCATGCCGCGGCGGCATCACCGAGAATGTGTTTGTGCGCAACGTGGATGTGGGCCAGTGCCGCGAGGCTGTGCTGAAGATCAACACCAACTACGACCCGCGCGAGCAGTGCGACCGCAACTATCCGCCGACGGTGCGCAACGTGTGGCTCGACAACGTTAAAAGCGGCAAGAGCCAGTATGGTGTCTATATTATCGGTATGCCCGACCACGACAACGTCTACGGCATCCACGTGAAGAACTGCAAGTTCACTGGCATCGAGAAGGCTCTCATAGAGGTTACCGGGCAAGCCCACGGACTTGATTTGTTCTGAGGCCATGCGTTTGAATCTTCTTTCCAAGACATTACTCATGCTTGTGGCAGGCTTCGGTCTGCCATTTGCTGTTAGTGCCCAGTTGCCAGAGCCTTACACCTGGACTTCCATGAGCCAAAACTCCTCTGGATCGATGCCTTGTGGCGGCGGCGACGTGGGGCTCAACGTGTGGGTCGAGGGTGGCGACGTGCTGTTCTATGTGGCTCGCAGCGGCTTCTTCGACGAAAACAACACCATGCTCAAGGCTGGCCGCTTCCGCATCCGTGTTGAGGGCGGTCTCGACTCAGCGCATTTCAGTCAGACGCTCAACCTCTCTGATGGCAATGTGGTTATAACTGATGGCGCAAGCCGCGTCAGCATCGATGTCGATGTGTTTCATCCAGTTGTCCACGTGTCGGTAAACTCCTCGCGGCCTCGCCGGGTGTACGTCAGCTATGAGACGTGGCGGCACCACGACCGGCCTATAAGGGGCTTGGAAAGCCAGCAGTGCAGCTACAAGTTTGGCGCGCCAAAGGAGATTTTCACCCATGCTGACACACTGCGGCAGTCGGCTCACGGCGTGTGGTTCTATCACGTCAACCCCGCCAAGACAGTTTTCGACGCCACGATGCAGCAACAGAAACTCACTGTGGCCGACACGCTGTTCAATCCGATTGGCTCGCTCGTGTTTGGCGGTAGGATGAAGTGCGACGGCCTGACATTCGCTGGCACCTCAGAGGGCGCCTATGCCTCAACCGACTTCCGCGCCTACAACTTCGTGTCGCCCAAGGCCGTCAGAAACACGCAGTTCACCATAGCATTGGGAGCGTCGCAGGATGGCATGGCGGCTTTCAAGAATATGGTTGAACAGGCTGAAAAGCTGTCAACGGCCAAGTCGCTGAAGGCTACCCGCAACTGGTGGCATCAGTATTGGCAGCACAGCTATGTCAGGGCGACTGGCCGCTATGCCGAGATTTGCCGCAACTACGAGCTGTTCCGCTATATGTTGGGGTGCAATGCGCTGAGCCAATGGCCAACGAAGTTCAACGGAGGCCTGTTCACGTTCGACCCGGTCTACGTCAACCCCAAGTATGACTACACGCCAGACTTCCGTCGTTGGGGTGGGGGCACGTTCACCGCCCAGAACCAGCGGCTCGTCTACTGGCCGATGCTGAAGAATGGCGACGCTGACCTTCTGCGGCCACAGCTCGAATTCTACCGTCGGCTTTTGCCAATAGCGCGGCAGCGAACCCGCACCTATTGGGGACACGAGGGGGCCAACTTCAACGAGCAAATAGAGAATTTCGGACTTCCAAACCGCGACGAATATGGGCGCAAACGACCCGATTGGTTCGACCCGGGAGTTGAGCGAAACGCCTGGCTTGAGTATACTTGGGACACTGCGTTGGAGTTTTGCATGATGGCTCTGGAATGGCACCGCTACACAGGAGCCGACATCAGCCGCTACGTGCCGCTCATCGAGCAGACGGTGCTCTTCTTCGACGAGCACTACAGGCGCGAGGCCCGGTTGCGCGGGAGCAAGGAGCTTGATGGCGACGGCCACATTATAATATATCCTGGCTCTGCACTTGAGACATTCAAGATGGCCTATAATCCAGCCAACACAGTTGCCGCGTTGCGGACTGTAGCATCCGCACTTGTCGACTACCTCAGTGAGAATGCCGACAGTGCTGAAACGGCCACTTACAGAGCCATCCTGCAGCGTGTGCCCGACTTGCCTTACCGCTATCTGAACGGGAAGAAGTGCATCGCTCCGGCAGCGGTGTGGGCCAGAGTGAACAACATTGAGTTGCCGCAGCTATACCCCGTCTATCCGTGGCGGATGTTCGGGGTGTGGAACGACACAGACAGCGTGGCCATAAACACTTGGCGGAATGACCCTTACGTCGCTAAGTTCAAGGGAATCACCAGCTGGGAACAGGCCAACATATTTGCCGCTTGCCTTGGTTTGACCGCCGAGGCCGACAGCTTGGAGCAGTTGAAGATGAAGAACGGCCCCTTCCGCTTCCCCGCATTTTGGGGGCCGGGCCACGACTGGACGCCCGACCACAACTGGGGAGGCTCTGGCATGATAGGATTGCAGGAGATGTTGCTGCAGGAGAAGCCAGATGGCGAGTTGCTGTTGTTGCCCGCTTGGCCTCGCAATGTCGATGTCAGCTTCCGTCTCCACGCTTCGGGCGGCAGAACTGTAGAGGCTGAACTCAAAAATGGGAAAATTTCGAGCCGCGTGTTGCATTCTGGCGAGTGAAAGTTCTTGTTTCTCACCTTTATTTTATAACTTTGCGGTGTAAAACAGCGTGAGTTTATGAACGGAAGAAAGGTGGCTGTCAGCCTGCTGATGTGGTTTGGCTTCCTGAGTCTGACGGCTCAGGAAGTTGAGACCGTGCACTATGGCGAGGCCGACGGGCTTTCCCACAGCCACGTAACGCAGATGGTGCAGGACCGCTACGGCTTCCTGTGGTTTGCAACGTGGAATGGGCTCAACCGTTTCGATGGCCGCAACTTCGTCAGTTTCAAGGTTTTGCCGGGCGAAGGCGTCGACATGCCATCCGACCGCATCCGCACCGTGGCCATCAACGACCAAAACGCCAACTTGCTCAACCTGAGAGTCGACGATGTCTGGTTCAGTTTCAATTTGCTGTCGGGCAAGTTTGAACAGTTGAAAGGTTCCGACTCCCTCGCCGTTGCCCTCAAAGCCGGGCATGGCAACGCACGCAGTGTGGCAGGAAGCGACCACAAGCGTTTCGCCTTGACCGACCGCCAAGGCTTGCAATGGTCAACTTCGGGCGACGGAGTCGACTTGACCATACCACGAATAGCCCATGCCACGCTTTTGCCATACGCTGAAGGCACTGATGTGAAGGCCATTTACCGCGACCGCGAGGGCAACATCTGGGTTACTTCGAGGGAGGACAATCGCGTCAGTATATTCGACAAGAACCTGCGGCTGAAAGGTTATCTCGCTCCATCGGGCGATGTTGTGGCCCAGCCGGTCGGTTTCTCGTCGCCAATCTATTGCGTCTACCAGTCTGACAAGGATAATCTGTGGCTTGGAAGCAAGCCCGACGGACTGTTCCACCTCTCGACACGTGCGGGAGGCTACAGGGTGGAGCGAGTGGAGCCGCTGCAGCACGACAACGTCTACGACATAACCGCCGACCGTCGGGGCCGCCTGTGGCTTGCCACAATGGGGCGTGGCGTGCTCTGCTACGACCGAAAGGGACACGTCTATAGCTACAATTGTGGATCGGAGAACCGCGCCCGCCGTGTGTACGTGCTTCCCGGCGACGTGCTGATGGCCACCACGACAGCCGGCCTGCTCACTGTCGACATCAAACCGGACCGTCCTTATAAGACATTCTTGGCCAAGCGAGAGGCCAACCGCGCCAACAGCATGTCGTCGAGCGCATGTATGATGGTGCTCAACTGTTCAGGACATTTCTTTGTGGCGACCGAGAGTGGGGGGATAGACGAATTGCTGAGTCGCGACCTGCTTGCTTCTGACCTTGAATTTCGCCATTTCACCACCCGCAATGGCCTTGGCAGCGACGTGATACTGTCGCTCTCACGCTTCGGAAGCAACATCCTGGCCGTCAGCAATAATAAAATCATCATTCTTAACCCCCAAACTGGTGAGAGCTACACGCTTTCAAACCGATTTTTCGGAAGTCAAATCGACTTCTCCGACGCCTCGCCCCTCTTGCTCGACAATGGCAAATGGCTGTTTGGGCTGAACTCTGGAGGATTGGTTGAGATAGACGCGCAGAGCTTCAAGCCCGACGGATTCCGCCCTCCCATCGTGCTCACATCACTCAAGATTGAGAACCGCCCCGTGAGATATATGCTCAATGGCGTGAGGCAGATAGTGCTTCAGCCTGGAGAGCGCACGCTGACGCTCACTTTTGCCGCTCTCGACTACCGCTCGCCCCAGTCCATCAGCTACGCCTACAGGCTTGGCGACAAGGAGGAGTGGAATTATCTGGGCAATTCCAACACCGTCACCCTGCCCGAACTGCGCCCCGGCAATTACGAACTGCAACTCCGCGCCACCAACGCCAACGGCACGTGGTGTCCAAACGTGCTGAAAGTGAGCATTAAAGTGGTTCCCCGCTTTGTGGAAACCGCTTGGTTTCGCCTCATAATCGGCCTACTTTTGATTGGTTTGGTGGCCATAGCTTTGTTCACTCGCAGCTACATCCGCAAGATAAAGCGCAGCCAAAAGGAGACGCTTGCCGCCTATTTGGCTCTGATGGAGAAAGTGCCCGCGGAGAAAATGACTGTTAAGAAAGGCGAGACAACAGGCGACACGTCGTCGCTCAACAGGCTTTCGCCTCAGGATAAGGCGTTTATGGACCGGCTGCTCAAGTTTGTTGAGGAGCATATCGGCGATTCCGATGTCAGCAACGACCTCATGGCCCAGGCCGCGGCAGTGTCGAAGTCGGGGCTCAATCGTAAGCTGAAGTCGATAGTGGGCCTCACCCCGGCAGACTTCCTGCGCGAGGCTCGCATCAAGAGAGCCTGCCAGATGCTTCAATCCACTGCGAAATCGGTGGCTGAAGTGGCCTTTGCCTGTGGCTTCACCGACGCAAAATATTTCTCAAAGGTGTTCCGCCATTCTGTAGGAGAGTCGCCCTCGCAGTATCGCACAAGCCATCCCGACGAACAGTAGGCTCGTCAGAATTACCCTTTTGGCTCTTTTGCGCCCCACTTTTGGCACTTTTCGCCCCCAATGCTTTGCCGCTTTGTCTGTAATTTTGCACCGTGAAACTATGAGACAAAGCAACTAAAAACATAATACATATTAGAAATGAAACAAAGACATCTTCTGACTGTGATCGCCGCGATGGCCGCTCTTGGCATCATTGCTGCCAACACCATCAAGGTGCACACCATTGGCGACTCCACAATGGCCAACTACGACGAGAACAGCACCGTTACCCGTGGGTGGGGCATGTATCTGCAGCAGTTTCTCAACTCCGACAGCGTAACTGTGGCAAACTATGGCAAGGGCGGAGCCGACAGCAAAGGTTTCTATCGCGACGCCGCCCGCTGGCCTGCCGTGAAAAAACAGCTCAAGGCCGGCGACTATGTGCTGATACAGTTTGCCCACAACGACGAGAAAAATGGGGGAGTGGATGGCGACTCGCTGCTGGCCTACTACAACAAGATAGGCGACACGACAAGCGCGGCCTCCGCCGACGTGCGTGGAACGACACCCTGGGGCACCTACAAGCAGGCTCTGGTCAACTACGTCAACGACACCCGCGCCGCTGGATGTAACCCTGTGCTCGTCTCTCCAATCTGCCGCATGTATTTCAATGGCAGCAAGATACGCCGCAATGGCCGCCACGACTTGGGCGACAGCTACTCTGTGCTGACTGTCAACGGGCTGCAGACGGGGCTGAGTGTGCCGGAGACCAACCACCTGATGGACTATCCCTATCAGATGAAGCAAGTGGCCGACTCAATGAACGTGCCTTTCATCGACCTGACCACAGCCACCAAAGACCTCTTCGAGAGCTATGGCGACAGCAAAAGCCATGAGCTGCTGAGCGATGGTGAAGGCTCTACCCACCTAAACACCACTGGCGCTACGCTGATAGCCCGCCTCTGTGCCGAGCTGATGAAGAAAAATGGCATTCTGGCCGACCAAGTGCAGGTGAGCAGCGACATCAGCGTGTCGCCGTCTTCGGCCGACCTCGGCAAGTCGTATATGGGCCAGACGCTGACAAAGGAGTTCTCGCTCTCTGGTTTCAGCCTCACTCCCACCGAAGGGTCAATCACAATCACTGCCACCAACGGTCTGAAAGTGTCGACCGACCAAAAGACTTGGGCCGACAGTGCAGCCATCGACTACACTGATGGCACTGTCGTGAAGAGCTTCTATGCCCAGCTTACGCTCAGCAAGGCTGGTGTAACTGAGGCCACAATCACCGTCAACGCTGGCGACCGCACCATCGAAATTCCCGTCAAGGCCGAGGCGGTGTCGCTTGAGGGTGGCACTGAGGTACTGGCCTACTGGCGACTTGAGAGCGACAGCACGTTCACGCTCACCGGTCCTGCCAACGTGTTGCCCGAGAAACATGTTGGCACCTACGTGCAACGCTATGCCAACCCCAATGCCAAGGCCGTTTGGCCCGACTACACTGGCTATACCGCCACGCGCAAGATGCAGCGCAATCTGATAGTGGGCGATGTTTGGCCTGATGGCGACATCGACGAGAACCCCGACCGCTACATTGAGTTCGGCATTGCTCCGTCGGCAGGCACAGTCCTCCACATCGACTCCATCGGCTTGTTCATCTGTGGAGCGGGCGGAAACGGGATGCGCTGTCACGTCAACTATTCCACCGAGCCAAACTTCGCCAACCAGCACACGTTCTATGCGCCCACAAAGATGGTGGCCAACACGATAGAGGCCGCCAGCGTTCAGCCTGTGATAGAGCTCAACGAGGGTGACACCTTGCGCATACGTGTCTATCCGTGGTATAATGGCACGGCTACGGGCAAGACGATTTGCCTGAGCGACGTAACAATCCACGGCATGGCCATGGACGCTGCCACGGGCATCAGCGGTGTGAAAGATGATGTTGCCATGAGCGATAGAAACGGCTTGTGGTATAATTTGCAAGGCCAGCGGGTGACAACTCCACGACATGGGGTGTTTGTCCGTGATGGCAAGAAATATGTGGTGAGGTGAAACACAAGAAAACGGGGTATACGCGATTGGTTTCCGTATACCCCGTTTTTGTGTAAAAACCTAAATGAAATTGACTATTTGAATTTCTTTACCAACTGTTCAGCCTGTTGGAGTGAGCGGGAGTTGAGCAAAGCGCCTTCTTTCCAGTTTAAATCAGGATAAGTTTTTTGCAAATCGCGGGTTGCCTTGGCCACGCTGCTGCCACCCGATGTGGCAAAAGTGATGAGGGTCTTGCCCTTCAGATTGTTCTTCTCAACAAAGGTGTTGATGATGGTGGGAGCCGTGTACCACCAGATTGGAAATCCAACATACACAGTGTCGTACTGCTCGATGTTGGCCACAGTGCTCTTGATGGCTGGACGTGAGCTCTTGTCGTTCATCTCCACTGTGGAGCGGGCTTTCTTGTTGGTCCAATCAAGGTCGGCGTCAGTGTAGGCCACCTCCGGCTGGATTTCATACAGGTCGGCATTGGCAGCCTTGGCCAATTCTGTGGCCGCCTCGGCTGTTGTGCCAGTGGCAGAAAAATAGGCCACGAGTGTTTTCTTTGTCTCCATGTTTCCGTTCTCCTTTTTATTAGAGTTTTGTGCGCATGCCGCAAGGCCAAAAGTCAGCAGGCCTGCCAGCATCATTGTCATTTGTTTTCTCATTGTGTTTTGTTTTTTATTTCATTGTGCAAAATTACTGCTATTTCAGCTTATCGATGGCATATAAAGTACGGTTTTATTTACCTTTATTACCGATTAATGCCATCATTCTATCTCATTTTATTGTGGCAACGATGTATTCCGACCTTGTTCCGATTCTGAACTTTGCTCCCCAGATGCCCAATCCCGAACTGACCCAGTACTGTGTGTTGCCTTTTGTCAGCGGGCCGAAAGCATCTTCATACAGGGCGTCGGTTATCCATGATATTGGCCAAACCTGTCCATAGTGGGTGTGGCCGGCAAACTCAAAGTCCACGCCAGCCTTCTGTGCTTCCTCAAGGTGATAGGGCTGGTGGTCCATCTCGATAATGTATTTGCTGCGGTCGGCCTTGTCAATCAGTTGGCTTAGTGGCTGTCGGCTTGTGTTGGTTCTGTCGTCACGTCCCACAATTTGCACGTTGCCCAATGTGGCTATGCCGTCTCGCAGCATCGTTATTCCGGCCTCTTTGCAGAATTTCAAGTCATCAGCTATTCCAGTGTAATAGTCATGATTACCAGGAATGGCTATCACGGGGTAGGGCAGTGCTCTGAATTCTTCTGCCATGTTTTCGCTAAGCACAGGGCGAAGGCGACCGTCTATCAAGTCGCCGGCTATGAGCAAAGCCGCTGGGTGCTCTTCTGTGATTAGCTGGAGCCAACGGTGCAGGTCGGCGCGGCTGTTGTGGTAGCCCAGATGTATGTCGCTTATCAGTACAACTCGCATGGACCTCTTCACCTTCCCATGGCTGTCGAGCGATATTTCCACCCGCTTCTTGTGGTCGTAGTGCAGATATGCCGCCGAGAAAAGACCGACGAAAAAGATGAAAACAACAGCCGAACCCAGCCAACTGGCCTTCATATAAGCCCGTGGAAGCACATGGACAGCCATGAGCAGGTCGGCAAGCAAATAGAACATGACGAGATAGAGAAGTATTATCAGCCATGAAGTGCCGATTTTGTAAAAGCCAGTAGCCACCGACATTGGCATCGTCTCGAGTTTCCCGCTCATGCTCACAAAGAAAGAAATGAACGCTAAAGCCATGACTGTCACGATGGCAATGCGCAGAGGCAGTATATGAGGCAGCAACTGCCAAGTGCGCAACGAGATATAGAATTGGCCGGCAAGCGGCAAAATCAGAAAAATCATACCCCAAAAGTAATTCATACTGTATGAAAATTAAATATTATTGCCGACAAAGGTAATCATTTTTTTGATATTATCAATTGATTTGGCTCATTTCAATGAATTCAATTCAACTTATTCCTTGTCCATATCACATTTCTGACACCTTAATCCCTTTTCTTATGCTGGTTTGCTGCGCTTTGCTTTCTTCTATTCTTATCTTGGCGGATACTACGGCGGTTTAATATTGTCTGCTTTTATGGTTAACTAAATGATAAGTATGCTACAGTTTGTTAAACGCGGCAATATATTTTACGAAATCTTTGTAGGATTGGAATGTTTATTGTAATTTTGCATTCGCAAAAAGAAAATCATTGCAAGATGGTTTTATATATCGCGGAGTGGAGCAGTTGGTAGCTCGCCAGGCTCATAACCT
>CAZRSL010000042.1:0-22695 GCA_964602785.1 uncultured Prevotella sp. | reverse complement strand
CTCGTCGCTGATGAGTCCGTCGTAGCCGCGGTAGATGCCCTTGATTTGGAAGCCGTTGTAGATGCCCGCGCGCGTTACGGCACGTATGGCCGCGTTCATTCCGGGGGCGTCGCCGCCCGATGTGAGTACTCCGATAGTTTTAATCTTTCCCATACTGCTAAAAACTATTAGTTTATATTTTGTTTATGACAATTCTATGTGTTCACACGCTGGCCACGATGTATTGCCACAGCCCCTCCAGCGCTGCGAGGAAGCCAACTCCAAGCAGTGCGGACACCACCACAGGCAGCCCCACATTGCGCAGGAACCACCCGATGTGTATGCGCTCCATCTTGGCCAGTGCCAGTCCGCTCATGCTGCCTATGGCCAGCACGCTGCCGCCTGCCGCCGCACAGTAGCTTACCAGAGGGAAGTAGATGTTGTTCACCTCGGCCGTAGGGCTCAGTGCAAAGAAAGTGGCCGCCGTGGCGAAATTGTCGAGCACCGTGCTCACGGCTCCGGCGGCTATGCCCATCAGCCACACATTATTTATATTATGTGCACACCACGTGGCAACCCAGTGGATTGCCCCCGTCTCCTGCACTGCCGAGAGTGCGAGCAGCACGCCCATCACAAAGAGCATCATCTGCAGCACGCCGTATTGCAGCACGCGAGGGGTGCGCCGCTGTATCATCTTGTCAACGTCCATCAGTTTGCGGTTGACAATCTCGTTCACGATCCACAGCACACCGAGCACGCACAAGGCTCCGAGGAAGGGGCTCAGCTTGGTTATGTTGTGGAAGGTGGGGATAAACCACAGCCCGCCTATGCCCACCACGAGCATCAGCAGCCGCTGCCACGTGTTCAGGTTGGTGTCGTCGCCGCGGTAGGGCATCGTTATCCATCCAGTCTCCACACGCTCGGGCAGTTTGCGGCTGAGCCACCACGTGGGCAGAGCTACCAGCAGAAGGCATGGCACCGCCAGCGTCAGCGAGTAGGCCGAGGCCGTAACGTTGCCGTTGTCCCAGAGGTAGAGCGACTGCGGGTCGCCTATCACCGTGAGCACTCCTCCGGCGTTGGCAGCCACCACGATGGCTGCGCCGTATATCATCCGCTGCCGGCGATTGGGCACTATGCCGTGCATCATCGTCAGCATCATAACCGTTGTGGTCAGGTTGTCAAGATTGGCCGATATGATGAATGTAGTGGCCGCCAGCGTCCATATCAGCCTTCGGCTTGAGTGGGTGCGCATCAGCTGCTTTATGAAGTCGAAGCAGCCGTTGTTGCTCAGTATCTCCACTATCGTCATGGTAGCCAGGAGGAAGAGCACGAGGCTTGCCGCCCGCCCCACGTATTTCAGGAAGATGTTGTTGGCTATATACTGCTTCACGGCGGTGCTTGTGGCCACCGCGCCGCCAAGCCAGTTGGTGTATTCCGTCGGGTGCTGCGACATCACGAAGTCGGTGCCGTAGCACACGTACAGCACCCAAAGCAGCGTGCCCATGAAGATGGCCACGGCAGCTTTGTTTATCCCGGTGGTCCTGCCAGTGGAAATAAGCAGGTAGCCGAAGAGCAGTATCAGTACGAAAACCAGCGTCATTATCGCTTCATTTTTCAGCCACAAAGATAGCAAATAATATTTACGAGCGCAACAAAAAAACGATAATATATGTTGTTTTAACGGTGTTTTTCCAAATTTCAGCCTGTTTGCAAAGTGTGGTTTGCATTTTTTTTATAACTTTGCAAATTATGATGCTCTCGGTAATCATACCCGTCTACAATGTGGAGTCCACGCTCGCTCGCTGCGTCGGCAGTGTGCTGAAGCAGGGCGTGGCCGACTTGGAGGTTGTGCTCGTCGACGACGGCTCCACCGACGGCAGTCTTGCCTTGTGCCGCCGACTCGCCTCTGGCGACCAGAGAATCCGGCTCATCACCCAGCCTAACGGCGGCCTGTCGTCGGCACGCAACGCTGGCATCGCAGCCTCCCATGGCGACTACATCACATTCGTCGACAGCGACGACCATCTCTCGGCCGGCACCTACGGCAGTGTCCTCAGAGAGATGGAGGCTCTGCATTGGCCCGATATGGTTGAGTATGGCGTGCGGCTCCATGTGGGTGCGCCGTGGCAGAGTGTGCTCAGCTTCAATCGAAAGGTCTATGCGAGCAGTGCCGACTACTGGTTTGTCGCTCGTGTCTGGGGTCACTGCTATGCTTGCAACAAGCTCTTTCGCCGTCGCCTCTTTCACACTGTCAACTTTCCCGAGGGCAAAAGCTTCGAGGATGTGTGGACGATGCCCCTTATTCTCCGCCAGTGCCACACGGTGGCCACGCTGCCTGTGGTGGGCTACAACTACGTTTACAACCCCAGCGGCATCACCTCCACCGCCGACGCCACACGCTTTTCCGACCTGCTCGACGCAGAGCTTGCCGCCCTCGCCCTGCTGCCCGAGGAGGAGAGGAACCGCCATCCACAAGCCATGGCGCAGTTCTACCAGCATATCCTCAACGACCAGTTGACGGCCTATGAACTGGGCGCGACACGGTTGAAACTGCCGATGCTGCCTTACAACGACACACTGAAGCTGAAACTGCTTCACACTATAGGACTAAAGCGATTATGCATTCTGAACAAACTCATTCACAAGATAAGGCCGCCACGCCATTGATCAGCTTCATCATCACGGCCTACAATCTGCCGCATTCTCTTCTTGTGGAGTGCGTCGATAGCATTATGGCTGTCGACATGGGTGGAGACGGGCGCGAGGTCATTGTGGTCGACGACGGCTCGGCCGAGCCTGTGGCCGATTTGCTGTCTGATGTCAGCGTCGTCAGACAGCCCCATGCTGGCCCTGGCGCCGCACGTAACAGTGGCATCGCCGTGGCCCGTGGCCGATACGTGCAGTTTGTCGATGGCGACGACTTCCTTCTGCCCGACGACTATGCCCACTGTGTCTCACTGCTCCGCCGCCACCGCCCCGACATGGTGGTGTTCGCCTTTTGTGATGGCCACCAACCCAAGCTAATGCTCAGCGACCACATCCCCGTCAGCGGCCTCCATTTCATGCGCCGCCACGTCTTCGCCGGCCAGGTGTGGCGATATGTTGTCCGTCGCGGGTTGATTGGCGACTTGCGCTTCCCCACCGACGTTTCCAACCATGAGGACGAGCTTTTCACCTCGCTGCTCATGCCCCGTGTCTCATCGCTCATTGCCACCACAGCCGAGCCCTACTATTACCGCCGTCGCCCGGACAGTCTCACTGCGCCTGTCAGCGAGACGGCGAAGCGCGGGAGCCAGGCCGACTTTCTCAATGTCATCGCCCGTCTGCAAGAGGCTTGCCGCAATGTCGCTGGTGAGGAGCGCCGGGCCTTGGCGCACAGGGTTGGGCAGCTCTCAGTCGACTACCTCGCCACATCCTTGCGCCTCAGCCACGACCCGCATGAACTCCAGATTGCCTCAGACCAGTTGCGCCAGTTGGGGCTGCTGGTGCCGCCACGTGGGTGGTATGGGGTGAAATATCTTCTCTTCAGCCTCCTCGTTCAGTGGCGGTGGGGCAGATGCCTGCTTGCCAAGCTTAGTCTCAAACTTATGAAGTGATGCCACACCCTGTCTGCTATAAATCACACACGCGTAGGGGCATGATTCATCATGCCCGCCCCGACGCACACATTCCGCCAAATGGGTATGAAAAATCATGCCCCTACAGTTGGAAAATGGATTTTTTATTAAGGAGGCATACACCATGAGAATACTTCTGCTTGGAGAATACAGCAACGTCCACGCCACCTTGGCCATCGGCCTCAGGCAGCTCGGCCACGAGGTGGTGGTGGCCAGTAACGGCGACTTCTGGAAGAACTACCCTCGCGACATCGACCTCGAACGTCCCGCTGGACGGATGGGTGGAGTCAGGCTGGCCATGAGGTTGCTGAAAAGTCTCGACAAGTTGCAGGGCTACGACGTGGTGCAGCTCATCAATCCCATGTTTGTCGAGCTCAAGGCCAGTCGCTGCGCCAGGCTCTACCATTGGCTGCGAAGCCACAACCGCCACGTTGTGCTCGGAGCTTTCGGCATGGATTATTACTGGGTCAGCCAGTGTCGCGAGCGCAAACCGTTGCGCTACAGCGACTTCAACATTGGACCGCGGTTGCGCACCGACCCTGTTGCCTTGCGCGAGGTGGCCGACTGGGTGGGCACGCCGAAACAGCGGCTCAACCAAATGATAGCCGCCGACTGCGACGGCATAGTCACAGGACTCTATGAGTACGATGTCTGCTACCGTCCCCTTTTCCCGCAAAAGACTCGCTACATCCCCTTCCCCATAGTTGTCGACCACAGTTTCCATCCCGACTACCACAAGCCCGGCTCGCCAGTCAGGCTCTTCATTGGCATAAGTCGGGGGCGCAGCCAGTACAAGGGCACCGACATCATGCTCAGTGCCGCCGAGGCCATAAAACAGAAATACCCTGAGAGGGTGGACCTGCGCATGGTCAACGGCGTGCCCTTCAGCCAGTACCGCCAGCTTATGCTCGGCTCCGACGCCATACTCGACCAGCTCTACAGCTATACCCCCTCAATGAACTCGCTTGAGGCCATGGCCCACGGCATCGTCTGCATAGGTGGCGGCGAGCAGGAGAACTACGACATAATCGGCGAGCGGGAGTTGCGACCCATCGTCAACGTTGAGCCAAACTACAAGAGTGTGGTTGAGGCTCTCGAAAACCTCGTGCTCCACGACGAGACGCTACCGCAGTTGCAAAGTGAGAGCGTGGAGTACATCTGCCGTCACCACGACCACCTGAAGGTGGCCCGACAATACGAGGAGTTCTACAGATGGCTTGGCGCTTGACCTATCGTTGCACTCGGTGCGGCTACGAGGCCGATGTCTACCAAGGCACAGGCTTCTTCCAGCAGCACATAGAGACCATGAGCTGTCCCGACTGCCACACACTCCAGCCCATGGTGGTGGGCGGAGTGATGGCCCGCGTCGCCGCAAGCCTCGCCTCAACAGCCGGCAGGCTCTGCCTCAATTGCGGCTCACCGAACACAAGGCCGTGGAACGGCCACTCTTGCCCCAAATGCGGGGGAGACATGAAGCCTACGGGGGAGAGAAAATTCTGGACGTGAGAGGTAGGGTCGCCGCTGTTGAGTTGTAGAAAATGATTATCCGCAATCGGCAGAAAAGCCTCGTGAGAGGCTTAAGTATCAATAACCCCACACTAAGCAAAGCGCAGTGTGGGGTTAGGATACGGGCGAATTTCAACGTGCCTCGAAGAGCGCACAAGCAGTGCCACTTCAGCAGTACTTGTGCCCCATCGGGGCACGGCTGTTATACCATTTTGACACCCCAGTCGCTCTGCTTGACTGGGGCTATTGACATTTTAGTCTCTTTGAGACTATTCCCGCCACATTCTTGTACTGGTCTTTTTCTGTTTATTGCGGATAATCATTTTGTAGAATGTCAGCATTCCATGCAGGAGCGGCGACCATGCTCGGGTCGATTGTGATATGTGCTGTAAACCCCGCCTCACCGTGCTATCGCACGGATGAGACGGAGTTATCTTGCGGTGAGGCCGCTGCCCTCATCAGTTACTATTATCACAAATACCGGAAGAACCTGAAATCGTAGGGGCATGATTTATCATGCCCGAAACACTGAATTATTGTCAATAGCGGGCATGATAAATCATGCCCCTACATGTTGGAATGTGTTTAATCACAGGACATTGCATAACTTCCGAAACTTGAGTAAACTAAAAACTACAAACTAAAAACTATAAACTTAAAATCTCCAAATCCGTTTTGGGGTTGGGGAGGCTCCGCAAACCGCCCATTTCAATCATTGTAGAGCCTGTTTACAATCTGTAAATCAACGGTTTACAATAGCAGAACGCATTTTTTGGCCGCGTGCCGAAAAAAGTGCGTTTTTGGCTTGGCGGCTATTGTCGGCTACGGTTATTTTTTGTAACTTTGCCCACAGACAAAAGATTACTCAATGAGAAAACTGATACTATTACTGGCAATCTTGTCATGCTCGCTGCCAGCCGTTGCCGATGGGCAAACCGTGAGGATAAAGCGGTTCAGCATTGACGACGGCTTGCAGCAGAGCCACATCCACCGCATAATACAAGACCGCGAGGGCTGCATCTGGCTAAGCTCGTGGGACGGCTTGAAACGCTACGACGGCCATCGGTTTCATAACTACAAGGCGCGCCCGGGCGACGGTTGCCCTCTTGAGAGCAACCGCATAAACCATATAGAGGAGTTGGACGATAGGGGCATTCTGTGCCCTACCATAGAAAAGTGCTATGTGTTCAATCCCGCCACATGCAAGTTTACTCCAACTAATATTAAGCCAAAGCACTACGAGCGCCACGTGCCCGCTGACGTTGAGGCCAAGATACTCGCCATGCCGGATTATGCCAATGTCGACGCAAAGGTGAAACTGGTCGACCGGCAAGGCGGGGGTGGGTGTTCTCGTCGCATGGGCTTGAACGTGTGTCGTTCCATTCTGCTCCAATACGCCCGGTCAGCGTCGCGCAAAGCGGCCAGGAGAATGTCAGACTTTTGTTCCGCGACAGCAAAAGCCACCTCTGGATAGGCTCAAAGGATGGCTATCTGAGGGAAGAGACGCTGCGGGGCGACTTGGTCGGCTATCTGCAAAGCGACGGGACGACCACCAAGCTCCGCAAGCCTTGCGGGCTTTCGTGCTACTGCATGATGGAGGGCAGCGATGGGCTTCTGTGGATTGGCACCAAGGGCGACGGGCTGGTCTGCCTGACGCGCACTGGTGGCGGCTATGCCGTCAGACGATATACCGCTAACGACGGATTGCCCGACAACCGTGTCTACTCGCTTGCCGAGGATGCTTACCACCGGATTTGGATAGGCACCTACGGCGGAGGCATTGGCCTTATGGCTCGGCAGGCCAACGGGCAATGCGCCATAAAGCGAATGGCAAAAGCGCCAAAGGAGGCCAAGTTTGTGCATGCCCTGAAAGTGGTCGACGGCACTTTGGTGGTGGCCACTACCCAAGGTCTGCTGACAAGCAAGGTCAACAAGAATGCCGACCAGATGACGTTCAGGCAGTATCGGCGAAATCCATTCAATGCCGCCAGCCTGTGCAACAATGGCGTGATGGACGTTGTGGTGAGCCCCGAAGTGCTGATATTCCCCACTTTGGGCGGTGGATGCAGTGTCATCGGCCGTTGTTAGCTGAAGAATGACTCGCTGCAGTTTGACAACATATCCACTGAGCAGGGACTGTGCTCCGACGAAAACTACACCGCGGCTATCGACATGAGCGGCAACCTCTGGATAGTTTCGGCGCAGGCTCTGAGCAAGGCGACGCGCAAGCATGGCCAAGTGAGCATCGAAAACTACACAAAGTCGTTTTTCGAGAACGACCTTACTTATTCTGAGGCCCAGCCATTGGTCTTGCCCGATGGCCGGCTGGTTATTGGCACTACGAAAGGCGTGTTGAGTTTCGCGCCATCGGACATACACAAAAGCCACTTTGTGCCGCGTTTGCACTTAGACTCACCTGAGGAGGTTACGCTGCAGCCCGACACTCACAACTTCACGCTGGCGTTCTCAACCCTCGACTACGAGCAGAACGAGCCTATACAGTATGCCTACAGGATGGAAAACGGAACCGACACGGCTTGGCACTACACCACAGAGGCCGGAATAAACTTCCAGTCGCTGGCGCCAGGAACCTACAGGCTGCACTTGCGGTCGACCAATGGCGATGGCGTGTGGGTGGACAATGAGCGGGTTGTAACAATTCGACAGCTGGCGCATTTCTACCAGAGCACGTGGTTCTGGATTGTTGCTGCCTTGCTGCTCTCTGTGCTCTTCTATTTCATCTGGCGTGCCATTGCCATCTTTAGGCGGCAGCAACGCGAGCTGAGGGAGCTGAAGGACATTCGCATTTCAAACAAGCAGCGCATAGACCTGCTTACAACACAACTGCGGGACTTGCTGCCTATCGGCGAAAAAGCCGAGAAGATGGCCGAAAGCGACAACTTGAAGTCGGAAGAAGACCAGAGCTTCTCCGACAAGCTAAAGGCCTTTATAGAATCGAAACTGGCCGATTCTGATTTGCGAATTGATGATTTGGCGCGTGAGATGTGCGTCAGCCGCACATTGCTGTTTGTTCGTGTGAAGGATATTTTCAACACCACTCCCAACAACCTCGTCACCAACCTGCGCATAAACCGCGCCCAACTACTGTTGCGCTCCGACGACGCAAAGATTGTTGACGTGGCTTTCAAGTGTGGATATTCCGACGCAAAATACTTCAGCCGGCAATTCAAGAAGATAGCGGGAGTGTCGCCCACGGAGTATCAGTTGCGCGTTCAAAAGCAAAGGCATGAATTGGCAGTTGGCGTTTAATGAGTGTCATGGCAATTCTGTATTGATTTCACAGTTGCTCTACAGTGAGTCAAGACAACCTATGGCGTAGGACAAAAAAGCCCCCATACTGTTTTTCGACACGTGTCGCAAACACTTTTGACACGTGTCGAAAACATTTTTGGCACGTGTCGCAAACGTTTTTGACACGTGTGGCAAACTCGCAAACGGTTTCTTTGTGATTGTATATCAGCCCCTCTTGAGTCGTTAAAGAAGTGTTTTTGTAGATGAATGCAAGTTTCGGAAGTACATAACGCCTTGGAAGCCAATGGCTGTGAAATCGTAAGGGCATGATTTATCATGCCCGTCGGTTACAATAATACAGTGTTTCGGGCATGATAAATCATGCCCCTACATATTGAATTGTGTTTAATCAACGGCAATGGCATTACTTCCGAAACTTGAGTAAATGAGTGCAGCTCAAAAGGTAACTCTTTCTTGTCATGGGAATTATCGAAAAAAGTTCTTTCCCTTGTCATGGGGAAAGAACTTTTAAATGTTGACATTGCTGTCAGGCTGCCACCATCATTGCGCTGTCTTCTCTTTGAGCGTCAGGTTCTTGACCTCCCACGTTGACGAGCTGTTCTGGCAGGAGTAGTGCAGGGCGATGTAGACGGTCTTCACACCGAGGTAGCCCGACGGTATGTCCTGCTTGTAGGTGGCGAAGGTGCTCCAGTCGGAACCCTCGGTGAGCGTGCCGGTGATGTCCTCCCATCGTGGCGATGTCGGGTCGCCGTCGTATTCGTCGGTGATGAGCACCTCGTCGACAACGCCTGTTGTCACCTTGCCTCCAGTGGTGTAGTAGCGCAGAATGTACTCAAACTGCAGCTCGGCTCCCTTTGAATTTGAGAGGTCGATGGCGGGCGAGATGATGTAGCTGTCGGACGGTGTTGTGGTCTTCGACGAGTTGTCGTAGCCCGAGGCCTTGGCTGTCTTGAAGTCGATCATCCACGCTGTGCCTTGCACTGTCTTGACAGTGAACACGCCGAAGCCAGTGGCGAACGTCTCGTTGAGGTAGTCGGTAGTGGTCGGGGTGGGAGTGGGTTCGTCTTCTTGCACCTGGCCCTCCACAAGTTTGAGGTTCTTCACCTCCCATGTGGCAGAGGTGGTGGTGCATGCGTAGTGCAATGCCACCACAACATTGCTCTTGCCTATGAACTGCGACGGTATGTTGCGCTGGTAGGTGAGGAAGTTGGCCCAGTCGCTGCCCTCGGTGAGCGTGCCGGTCATGTCAGTCCAAGTGGTAGTAGAGGCGTCGCCGGTGTAGTTGTCGGTTACGAGCACCTGGTTGACAGTGCCTTGGCGCACGTAGCGCAGGATGTACTGGAACTCCAGATAAGCGCCAGTCGACTTTGAGAGGTCGACGGGCTGCGACACGAGGTAGGCGTCCGACTCTGTCGTGGTGCCGTTGTTGTAGCCCGTGGCTTTGGCGGTGCGGTAGTCGATGACCCACGGCGTGCCCTTTACCGTTTTGGCCGTGAACGAACCGAAGTTGGAGGCGAAAGTCTCGTTGATGTAGTCGTTGGTCGTCACGTTGGTTGTGGTGTCGGCGCTGTTGTTGCTGTCAGCCGTCGGTGTGTTGTAGGGTTGCGGCACATCCTCGCAGCTTGCCATGCCAAGGAGTGTGGCGGCAAGAATTGTCAGAACTGAATATATCTTTTTCATGACTTTAATTAATTTACTTCTTTAACGTCGTCGATTGAACGTATGATTATTTCCCAATAGTTGTTGTATCTCTTCATTATGCCGGTGATGTCGACCGCGCCAAGCGGCACCTTTACCGCGGCGAAGTCGGCGTAGTTGCTGGTGTAGACCTCGCAACGGTTGTTCACCTTAGTGCTGCCTGTCAGGTAGATGGCCTTGCTCCCAGAACCAGCGTTGGGTGTGGCCCATGTGGTGGTGGAGTCGACATTGTTGAGGCGCACGTTCTTGATGGTGGTGAGCAGTCCGCCGTAGGCAGTCGGGTCGCTGTCCCACTGGGTAACGTCGAACTCCACAGGCTCCGGGGCTGTCTTGTGGCCGAGGATGCGGTAGTGCTGGTTCCAGAGCAGGCGGCTCATGCGGCTGACGCGGGTGCGTGGCGAGCCGTTGTAGTTGGAGGTGTAGAGCGCTCCCACTTCGGCCTGCTTGCCGTAGTTGCCGATGTAGAGGCCATTGAGGTCGACCAGTATCTCAGTGCCGACGGGCAGGTAGCCGAAGATGCCACCCTCGCTGATGCCTATGATTATGGCGCCCGTCTCGTCCTGCACGGCTATCTCGTTGTAGAGGTTGCCCTGCACGTCGTTGCCCGTGACCACAGCCTTTATCTTGATGTCGGTGTTGATTTGCGTGTAGGCTATGCCATCGCGGTAGTCGGTCTCAATATATGTGCGGTAGTTTTCCTTCAGCTGGCTGATGCTCACCACATTTGTCTCCTCAATCGCATTGTTGCCACGGTCGGAAGTGGTGGGCGTGTCGTAGCCGTCGTCCATGCACGAGGCGAGGGCGAGGCTGAGGAGCGGTAGAACAAATAAAAGTATCTTTTTCATGTTTTGCTGTCTTTATGGAGTTTAGAATCTGTAAGCCACTTGCAGCATGCCGTTGGTGCCAAAGGCGTAGTACTTCTTCGGGTTGTGCGAGAAGGAGTAGCCACGGCTGTTGCCCGACGATGTGTAGTCGCTTCGGCTCTGCTCATAGCCGCCAGTAACGATGTTCTGGTTGTTGAGCAGGTTGGTGATCATCAGGTTGATGCTGATCTGGCTGCGGTTCTTCAGATAGATGCTCTTGCCGATGCTGGCGTCGAGCATCCATCCACCGTGGCCTTGGCTCTGCGGGTTGACGTTGTAGGTGCCGTCGTCGTTCTTGCCGCCGGTGGTGTTGTCGAGCTTGCTCTGGTAGCGGTAGTAGGGCGAATAGCTCAGGTAGATGCGGTCGTAGTAGTTGGCGTTGAGGTCGATGTACCAGTTGTTCTGGTGGTAGCTCAGGCCCACGCTGGTGGCGGTGAGCGGCGTGCCCGACTCGTGCATGTTCTTCACCAAGGCCACGTCGTCGTTGTAGGTGCCCTGTGTGGAGTTGAGGTAGCGCACGTGGGCGTTGCTGGCGTTCTTGGCTTGGCTCATCGTGCCGATGAGCTTGAGGTCGAGCCACGACGTCATCTTTATCTTCGAGCCAAGCTCAACGCCGTAGTAGTTCTTGCTCAGGCCGGTGAGCGAGTTGTAGGAGAAGGAGTTGATGTCGTCGAAGTAGAAGCACGTCCACTCGGTTACGTTGGTCAGATGGTTGTAGTAGGCGCTCAGGTTGAGGTGGAGCCAGGCGTTGGTGAACTGGTAGCCGATTTCGGAGCTGAAGATGCGCTCGTTGCGCAGGTTCTGCACAAAGTCGTTGTTCATCTCGGCAGCCATGAAAGCCACATTGGAGTTTGGCGCGCGGTGCTCGTAGCCCAGTCCGAAGAGGAACACGTTGCCGAGGCCCGCGTCGTAGTTGGCGCTGGCCTTGATACCGCCGCTAACGAACTCAGCCGTCTTGCTCTTGCCGTAGGAGTCGTCGGCGAAGAGGCCGTTGCGCATCTTGCCGTCGCGGTTCATGGCATCGTAGCCCAGTCGACCCGAAACGTTGTAGTGGAGCCGTCCGAGGGTCTCGGAGTAGTTGGCCCAAGCCTGTCCGCGATATACATTAATATTATAGTCGTAGCCAAACTTGTCGCCCTCGCCGAGCCTTTGGTTGGGATTGTTGAGGTCGTACTGCACCGAGCTGCTGCCAGGAGCATAGTTGCCCTCAGCGTAGGTGTTGATGTTGTGGAAGTATTCAGCCCCGAGCAGGTCGTCGACGGTCTGGTAGTGCATGCCCTTGTTGTAGCCGGCGTTGAAGCCGACGCTCAGCTTGCTCAGGTCGGTCAGGTCGATGCTGTAGGCCGACGACAGCGTCAGGTAGAGCTGGTTGTTGTGGCGGGCTTGTATGTAGTACATGGCGTCGCGGCCAATGTCGTTCATGTTTCGGTTGGCCTCATAGAGGCGATCGAAGTTGATTTGGCGGTTGGCCTTCGAGGCGCGGAAGTAGTTGACAGCCGTCCACCAGTCGTCGACGTTGTTCTGCTGGCGCAGGTTGGTGTTGCTCTCGTTCCACACGTCGTAGAAAGTGCTGGGCAGCGACTTCCAGTAGTCGGGCGACGGGTTGTCCGAGCCGTTGTAGTTGAGCTTGGTGTTCTTATAGATGCTGTACTTTCCGAGCAGCGTTGTAACCAACTTCGACTTGCGGTTGATGTTCCAGTCCCACGTGAGCAAGGCGGTAGGCGCGAAGTCGTTGACCACGCGCGAGTTGCGCTTCTTGCCGTTCTGGTAGCCCCAGTATGGGTTGTAGTACTTGTCGTTGGCCAGCCAGTAGCTCTCGTCGGTGGCGGCACCCTGCGATGCGCGCTCTGTCGGGTTGCCCCACGTGGAGAACGAGATGGAGTGGTTCTGGCCTATCATCTTCTGCACGCCGAGGAAGTAGCTGAGCGAGTTGTAGAACGTGCCCTCCACGTAGCCGGCGTTGGCCCAGCGGTAGGTCAGGTTGGCGCTGAAGGCCCATCCCTTGTCGTTGAAGCCGGAGTTGTAGGTGTACATGCCGCGCAGGGTGTAGTTGCGGTTGGCTGCGCCAATGCTGATGCGCTGGCCGCGGCGCATGCTTCCAGCCCGGAAGTCGTAGTTGTTGCTTCCGGCCAGGCCCGTCTGCGAGTAGCTGTTGCCCTCGAACGGCAGCGAGAAGTCGACGTTGCGCGTCATCTGGTTCAGGCCGCCCACCATGGAGTAGCTGAACTGTCCGCGTTCCACATCGTTGACGGGCGCGCCGTTGATGTAGATTTCGTTATACTTTTGTAATAGCGCACGATACCTGAACCTGGAGGGGGAGAACAAATAGCCCACCTCGCTGGCGTATGCGTTGGTGTTGGAGTTGAGAATCGTAACGCCTTCCGCCACGTTCTGGTCCTCGCCCAATTGCGCCTCGGTAAAGGTGAATGAGTTGTCGTCCAAAGCTTGGGCTTGCTGCTGCTCCTTGTTGGTTTGGGCTATGGCAAACTGGCTTAGGCCGATGGCAATCACGGTTAGCTTGAGCTTTGTTAGCATCTTGTTATAAGTTTGATTTCTGTTTGAACTTGCAAAATAACTAAAAATAGTTTAAACGGCAAAGCTTTTTGTGTGTTATTTTTCTATGAAATGTTTGTTAAATAACGGTTATTTTCTGATTTTTGAATAATTGATTGAAATATATTTTCTACCTTTGCAGAGCTTATCCAAATACGAATGAACAAGACTTTACTTTTACTGGCCATTCTGCTCTTCTCGCTTACCGGCAGGTGCCAGAAGCAGTACAACGCCTACGCGGTGGGATTCTACAATCTGGAAAACCTCTTCGACACATGCCACGACGAGGGCAAGAACGACTATGAGTATCTGCCCAACGGCAGTAACCGCTGGGACGGGCTGAAGTATTCCAACAAGCTGAGCCATCTGGCACGTGCTCTGAGCGACATGGGCACCGACAAGATAAAGATAGGGTGCGCCGCGATAGGCGTGGCCGAGGTGGAGAACGACCGTGTGCTCGCCGACCTTGTGGCACAGCCGCAACTTGCGGAGCGCGGCTATAAGTTCGTTCATATAGAAGGACCCGACCGCCGTGGCATCGACTGCGCTCTGCTCTATCAGCCGGCATTGGTCAGCATCCGTTCGACCAAACTCGTGCCCTACGTCAACCACTTCAGCGACGTTCACGACTTCCTGACCCGTGGCTTCTTCACCGTTGAGGCCACAATGGCGGGTGAGCCGGTGGCATTCATCGTCAACCACCTGCCAAGCCGGCTGGGTGGCAGGTCGTCGAGAATGAGAATACAGGGCGCTGAGCAGATCAAGGCCATAAAAGACTCGCTGCTCAGGGTGAACCCCGCGACAAAGGTGTTTGTGATGGGCGACATGAACGACGACCCCACCGACGACAGCATGACCAAGGGGCTGCGCGGCAAGGCCAACATTAAGGATGTGAAGGAGGGCGACATGTATAATCCGTGGTACAACATACTGGCCAAGGAGGGCAAGGGCACGCTGATGTATCGTGGGTCGTGGAACCTGTTCGACCAGATTCTGCTCACGCCAAATTTGGTGAACAGCCCCGACAACCCGCGCGACTTCACCACGCTGAAGTTCTTCACCAACAAGGTGCAGCGCATGCCTTACCTTTTCCAGACCGAGGGTCAGTATAAAGGTTCACCACGACGCACCTTCGGCAGCGGCGTGTGGCTCAACGGCTATTCCGACCACTTGCCAGTGGTGGTCTATCTGCTGAAAGAAAAGAAGTAACTCATTATAAACTTAAGAAAAGACTAAATGAAGAAAACTCTACTTGCATTGATTGCCGCAGCATTGGTTCTGCCAACTGTTGCCGCCAATGTGCTGGTACTGATACCCAAGAGCGGGCTGCCCGACCAGTTTGAGCTGGACAGCACTCCCAAGCTGACGTTCAGCGGCACGCGGGTTGTCGTCGATTGCAACAACCAGCAGCTCAGCTATGAGCGGTCGGCGGTCAGTTCGTTCCAATTCATGGACGTGCTGCCCACATATATTAATAAGGTGGCGGGCGAGACGGCCGATCCGCTGACGGTGTATGCCACCGACGGGCGCGTCGTATTGCGGCAGTCCTCCTCCAAGCCTCTCAATCTGGAGCAGCTTGGCAGTGGCCTGTTCATTGTGCGCCATGGCGCCAACACCTATAAAGTGGTCAACAAATGAAGAAACATCTACTCCTATATATTATGGCCTTGGTTGGGCTAAACGCCTCAGCCCAGGATTCGATCTATTTCAGCCGCGTCAACACGGTTCACGCATTCCCTGTCGACAGCGTCAGCATCACAGCCAACACTGAGAACGTGCTGGTCAGCCGCAGCACTGGCACTGAGACCTATCCGATAAGCCACGTCGACAGCATGACGTTCTCGGTGCCGTCGTTCTATCAGCATCAGGACGTGGGCCGTACCTACTTCAGCGAGGCGTTCTCCACGTCGTTTGGCTCGTTCACCGTCAGCACTCCATCGGGCACTCCATGGGTCATAGACTACAGCACGGCCAAGGGCACGGGCTATAGCTCATCGGCAGTAACGGCGGGCAGCAGCTATCTGTTGTCGCCCACCATCGACCTTGTGCGCAGCGGTGGCGCTCAGCTTTCGTTCAGCTACATTCTGCGCTATGTCCGCACTGGCACCGAGAACAAGGTGCTCATCACCGATTTCTATACTGGCGACCCCACCACGACTGAGTGGACCGACCTGAACATAACGCTTAACCGCGGAAGCGACTGGACAACGTTCAGCACTGCCACGGTTGACTTGCCAAAGCGGTTCATCGGTTGCAGCCATGTGGTGATAGCATTCTATTATAGCTGCACATCTTCCGGCTCGGCCACATGGGAGGTGAAGAATGTCAACCTCACTGAGACTGGCCCAATCAATCCGAACCACGGCGGCAACGAAACTGTTGACTCCACCAACGTCAACCGCAACATCCCTTCAACTTCGGCTCCTTACAGTTGGCGGCTTGAATATCCGAGGCTGCACAACGGCGAGAACGACCTTGTGGTGGTGCACCAGACCGACGACCTCGGCATAACCTATTCGCTCGAGTGGGATTGCTCCAAGAGGGCGCAGCGGTGGACGTGCTTCCAGTTCCACGACGGACTGCCAAACAACGGTGTTAAGCGCAGCGAGACGTGGCAGGAGGACAGCTTGATACCATACGCTTACCGCACCCACCAGTCTGACTATAGCAATACGGGCTACAACCGCGGCCACATGTGCGCTTCCTACGACCGCCAGACCAGCAAGGAACAGAACTCGCAGACGTTCTTCCTCAGCAATATGCAGCCGCAACTTTATGTCCACAATGCTGGGATATGGCTCCAGTTAGAGCAGGCTGTGCAGAATTGGGGCTATCACAGCGTCTACCGCGACACGCTCTACGTCGTGAAGGGTGGCACCATCGACAAGGAGGAGGACATACTGGCCTACACGAGCACGCAGATGATTGTGCCGCGCTACTTCTATATGTGCGTCCTCAAAGTCAAGGACGGCCAGTATTCGGCCATCGGCTTCTGGACCAAGCACGAGAAGGCCGCCGACGGCACCACTGTGGCCACTTGCGCCAAGAGCATCGACGAGATAGAACAGCTCACTGGCATCGACTTCTTCTGCAACCTGCCCGACGACATCGAGGAGGAAGTGGAGAAGAGCTACAATCTGAGCGACTGGGGACTGACTAATTAGTACGGGAAACAACAATATTATTAACAATTTTAAATCATTCATTCTATGTTAAAGTCTTTACGCTATTCATTGCTTGCAGCTTTGGCACTCATTGCTGGAGTTCAATTGCAGGCGAAGACCGTAACGTTCGATTTCATCAACAACGGTCTTACAATGTTTGATAGCATTACGGTGGTATCTTCCAGCTCAAGTACTGGCGGTGACTTCACTTCGGAGAAGTCGTATACGCTCGATGGCGTAACAATTACTGTTTCGCCCTCTGGTGGTACCAATGCCAACCGCTTCTGGTCATGGGACAATGGCTCTCAGTTGCGCATCTACGGTGGTACTATTAAGTTCAGCTCCGCCTCTGACAAAATGACAGAGATTAAGTTCACCCAGCCTACCAAATCGGCCAAATGGACTGCTCCCTCAGCTTCTGTTGGTACAGTCTCAACCGACGATTGGACTTATGCTGATGGTGCCACTGAGGTAACATTTACATTCTCCGCCCAATGCCGCATGAACTCTGTGGCTGTTACTCTTAGCGATGGCGAAACTCCGACTCCAACCCCAACTGTTGACGCCAAGTCGCTGCCATACGAGAAAGACTTTGTTGCTGATGGCAATTTAAACGACTTTACCATCAACACAGTTGTTAATCCTGATTCTGTCTCAGTTTGGACGCTTAACACCACATACGGTGCAACAGCTAACGCTTACTCAAACAGGAAAAATCATCAGGTTGTGAGCTATCTTGTCTCACCTGTGCTTAACCTTACAACTGCCAAGCAACCTCAACTTACTTACGAGCATATTGGCCGTTACTTTGGAACACCTGCCACAGAGGCAACGATTCATATAGTTGACAATGCGACAAAAGACACTACTGCCGTAGCCATCAACCACTACTTTACAAATGCTGATAACAATTCCGTCAATGATACCATCGATTTGACGACGTTTGTTGGCAAGAATGTACAAATAGCTTTCCGTTATGAGGGTACAACGGCAGCCAACGGCAGATGGCAGATTAAGAACATGAAGGTGGCCGACCTTGCAGCAGCAAGCGACACCACATCGACCGATACCACAGTGGTTACTCCTGTTACAATCGCCGAGCTCAACCAGAAGACAGCCAACGAGGCTGGCGTGACGCTGAAGCTCACCGACGCTAAGGTGGTGTATGTGGACAGCAAGAACATATACGTTCGTGAGGGCAACTATGCCACAATGTTCTATGGCACTGCCCTGTCGCTGCCGCTCAACGCCACACTCAATGGCACTGTACCTGTAGATTTCGTATATTATTATGGCATACCTGAGGTGAAGGACAACTCCAACACCAACACCGACAACCTGACCATCACCACTTCCACCTCCACTGACCTTGACCCTGTAACTACCACAATTACTGAACTCAAGAATCTGAACCACAAGTGCGACCTTGTGAAGCTGAATGGCGTGCAGATCACCTCTGTCGTTTCGGGCACCCGCACCAACTACTATGCAAAGCTCGATGCCGACTCCGTGCAGCTCTACAGCAAATCGAGGTCTTCACTCTATTCCGCCAAGGCCAACGATGGCAAGACTTACAACATCACTGCTCTGTTTAACAACATCTACAAGAATGCTCCTGAGATTGATCCCGTTGAAATCACCGACGAGAGTGGCACTGTTACACCTGTCGACACAGTGAAGGCTGCCAACATTGCTGAGTTCCTCGCCCTTGCCGAGAACACTCAGGCACAGCTGCAGCTGACCGACGCTCAGGTGCTCTACACTTGGACATCCAACGCCCAACACAACAGCACCTTCGTAAGGGATGCCACTGGCGCTCTTCTTCTCTACGACGCTGGTCTCGACCTGACAACCAACCAGATTGTCAACGGTAAGGTCATGCTGAACCGTTCGGCTTACAACCAGATGCCTCAAGCTCAAGCCATCAGCGGCTCCACAAGCAAGGACGGTCTGACCACAACCGAAGGCTCAGAGGCCGTTCCCACTGAGATTACAATTGCTGATGCGGCAAACAATGTGGCCAACCTCGTTGTTCTTAATGGTGTTACCATCGACTCAGTCGGCACGCGAGTTTATGCCCGTTCTGGTGCCGACAGCGTGCAGGTGTACAATGGTTTCCATGTCAGCAATGTTTCTCTTGCTGAAACAGCAGAGGGAACTGTTGCCACAATCAAGGGTATCGTCTACCGCTACAGAACCACATACGAAATCTATCCGCTTGAGATTACCACAGCTGCCACAGGCATCAAGGAGGTCAACGCCAACGAGGCTCTTAAGGATGTTCCTGTCTACAATCTCGCCGGCCAGCGCGTCAGCAGGAACTACCGTGGTGTGGTCATCATCAACGGAAAGAAGTATCTCAACAAGTAACCACTTGCTTGTAAAGGATATAAACTAAACCCGAAAGTCCCCATTCTGGCATCCAGAGTGGGGATTTTTGTGGTTTAGAAAGAAAAATAGGCGAAAAACTCTTGCAGTTTAATATATTATTCGTACCTTTGCAAACGCAAAACGAAATCAAGTCGGCATAGCTCAGTTGGTTAGAGTATCACCTTGACATGGTGGGGGTCCTTGGTCCGAATCCAAGTGTCGACACTATAAAAGCCAAGCAGCATTTCAAATGGGCTGCTTGGCTTTTACTTTTTTCATTTGAATCTCCTCAATATCTTGTCGCCATTCATTATGTAGATGCCGCGTGGAAGATGGCAGAAGTCGACCGCTGTGCCCACGGCAACGCCATTGGTGTTGTATACGTTGCCTCCGCAGGTGGCTTTGTTTGATGTTGTTGTGGCAATGCCGGTGGGGTCGGCGTGTTCGTAGGTGTATTCCACGGTTGCGGCCTCGTCGGCGTTAAGAGTGCCACGCAGGCGGATGTCGGCTGAACTTGCCCCTATCATAACATCGACCGCGCCTTTCTCCACGTCGTACGTCTTTGCTCCCTCAGCCGCGTTGAAGTGGGCCAATTGCTCGTATGGGATGCTCAATGTAACGGTCTTTTCCTCTCCTGGAAGCAAGTCGATACGGTCGAAGCCTTTCAGTTGCATCTTTTGTCCGCCCAGATGGCCGTTGGTGTGGATGTATAGTTGCGGTATCTCGGTGCCTTGGCGCGTGCCGGTGTTCTTTATCTTGAACGAGACGGTAGCCGACTCTCCTTGCTTGATGCCAGATGGAGTTATGCTCAGGTCGCTGTAGCTGAATGTGGTGTAGGACAAACCGTAGCCAAAGGGGTAGAGTGGTTCCTTGTCGTAGAACATGTAAGTATATTTGGCCTCGTCGATGTTGTATTTCAGCATACTTGTGGGCAGGTCGCTGAGCGCGGCATACCAAGTGCTGGTGAGTTTGCCCGACGGGTTGTAGTCGCCATAAAGCACGTCGGCTATCGCCTTGCCCTGTGCCTGGCCGCCATACCAAGCCTCAATGATGGCTGGCACGTGTTGCTTAGCCCATGTTATGTCCATCGACGAGCAAGTCTCGAGCACCAGAATCATGTTAGGATTGACGCTGAAGACCTCTTCCATGAGCTTTTCCTGATAGCCGGGAAGGGCCAGACTGCTGCGGTCGTGCCCCTCGTCGCTGACATCGAGATTGGTGCCGAGCGTCATCACCACGATGTCGGCCTTTTGCGCCACGGCTTTGGCTGCCTCAATGTCGAGGTTGACGCTGCCGGTAACGTTGCAGCCCTTGGCATAGTAGAGTGGGGCGTTGGATTGTAGTGGATCAGGGTCGCCGGGGTTGTAGAACTTGAACCAGTCCATGTTGGCTCCGTATGTGTTGCCGGTGAATGTGAACTTCGTGTAGATGGTGTGGACACCGCAGAACACGGTGGAGTCGACATCGACAATTGTGGAGACATATTTGCTCCAACTGCCTGTCGGCTTTAGGGTTACGCTAACCTCAGGTGTGGAGTCGATTTGATCCAGATACACCTGCATCACGGTGGGGTTGTTGTTCTGCGCTCCCGAGTAGACCTCCAGTTTGCTGACGCCCGAGCCAAGGTTGACGTTGCTGAACGACACCCAGTCGCCATTGTGTATGTAGCCGAGGTTTCCAGCCGAGCCGTTGGCCTCGTGGGCCAGACGGTAGTTGGTGCTTGTGGTGCTCTGTCCGTCGCAATCCTCAAACTGTATAGTGCCGTCGCTGATGTTGGCTCCCATCTTCTCCGCTATGCCTTGGAGTGGGGTTGTGAGTTTGGTGGGCGAACCGCTGTAGCCACCGAGGATTACCGTGTTGCCCATTGGGCCTATCACCGCCACTGTCTTCTCCTTGCTGATGGGCAGCATGTTGCTGTCGTTCTTGAGCAGCACTATCGCCTCGCGTGCCGCTTGTAGCGCAAGCTGCTGGTGGGCATAGCAGTTGAGTAGAGAGTCGGGAGTTTGAGTCCACTCCACATCGCTCTTGCTGTCGAACTCACCCACCGAAAACCTTGCCTCAAGCACGCGGGTAAGGGCCGTGTCGAGCTGGGCTTCGGTCATGTAGCCGCTGTTGATGGCTTGTTGGCAGTATTCCTGGAAGGTGGAACCGCAGTTCAGATCCTCGCCATTCGCAATCGATATGCCGCTCGCCTCAGCCGCCGTGCTCACGTATTTGTGCCTCTGGTAGACATCGTCGACAGCCCCGCAGTCGCTTGTAACGAATCCATTGAAGCCCCATTCGCCACGGAGTATGCTGTTGAGCAGTGTGCCATTGGCCCCGCAAGGCACTCCGTTCAGCCTGTTGTATGCGCTCATTATGGAGCGCACGTTGGCCTCCTTCACCACACGCTCGAACGCCGGCAGATAGTATTCACGCAGGTTGAAGTCGCTCACCTCCGACGAAGTGTTGTGGCGGCCGCCCTCGTAGTTGTTGGCGGCGAAGTGCTTGGCCGTGGCTATTGTCTTGTAGTATTTGTGTGGGTTCCCGTCGTCGCCTTGCATTGCCCTCACGTATTGTATGGCAAGCTCGGCGGTCAGGTAGGGGTCTTCGCCGTAGTTCTCCTCGTCGCGCCCCCATCGAGGGTCGCGGCTCATGTTTATCGTGGGGCACCAGTAGGTCAGCCCTTTGTTCGACTGGTTGTTGTAGACGCGGGCCTCGTCGCTTGTGGCCCAGGCGCAGTCGTAGACTAGTTGGCAGTCCCACGTGGCCGACATTGCTTTCGATTCGGGAAACGATGTGGCCAACCCCGAGCGTGCCACGCCGTGCAGACCCTCATTCCAGTAGTTGTAGCCCGGCAGACTGATGCCGTCGCGCGAAATCGACAGCGTGCTGTGGCCTATTTGGTTGATTTTCTCGCTCAGCGTGAGCAGCGACACAAGGTTTTTGGCGCGCTCGTGGAAGCTGAGCGAGGCGTCTTGATAGGGGTATTGCTGGGCTTGGGCATTGGCCGAGAGCATTGCCGACACCAGCAGCAGTGATAGTGTTTTGGTTTTTGACATCTGGGTTCAGTTTATTTATATTTGTAAATCTGGGTGCAAAGTTGCTGAAATCGGATGTCATTGATGGGTAAAAATGCTCGCAAAGTGTGTCTTTTTTACTGTTCCGACAGTTTGTAGGCCTCTTTCCGACATTTCAGGGCATGAAAAAACGGCGGCCGCACCGTCGAGAGTGCAGCCGCCGTTAGTTTTTTGGCTCATAGGGATGGTTAGTCCTCTACCGAGAAATCGTCTTTTCCAACGCCGCAAACTGGGCATACCCAATCATCGGGCAGGTCCTCGAATGCCGTTCCTGGCTCAATGCCGTTGTCGGGGTCGCCCACCTCTGGGTCGTAGACGTATCCGCAAACATCGCAAACATACTTTTCCATAATGCTTTTTGTTTTGAGTTAATGATTCTATTCTTCGTGGCAAAGTTATCGATTTTATTCAGAATGGCAATTCCACGGGTAGTTAAAGATATATAAACTTGCCCAACTTTCGGAAGTAATGCTATGCCCCGTGATTAAACACAAATCGGTCATTAGGAAGCATCTTTCAAAAATAATGATGTCGGAGACATCACCGCTCGATAACCGTGGGTGCTTGCACCCACGGTAAGTGGAATGTCAATCCTCCGACCCTATCGGGGTCG
>CAZRSL010000041.1:0-23136 GCA_964602785.1 uncultured Prevotella sp. | reverse complement strand
GATGCGCTTCCGACATGTGCGGACATTGTGCTGGATGAAATTATTTCGGACGGAAACGATATTGTTTCGATAATTATTGCTAAATTTGCGGAGAAAAAATGTAATGCAAATGGAATCGACGAGTTTTTACAAGAGGATGGGCGGCCATGCCGGTTGGCTGCTTGTGGTGGTGTGCCTGCTGTTTATGCCCAGTGCCGCCATGGCGCAGAAGCACAAAATCATAAGGCGAGCGGCAACGACAAACGCGGAGAAGAAGGACACGCAGAAGAAGCCGTCGACTTCTAGCAAATCGAAGACCGGAAAGAGCGGCACAAAGAAGGTCACACCGAAGAAGCAATCATCCACAAGCAAACCAAAGACTGTGAAAAGCAAGTCAAGCGCAAGCAAGAGCAGCGCAATGACTGAACAGCAACGCATCTTGGACAACCTCATCAACAATATGGTGTATGTTGAGGGCGGCACATTCACCATGGGAGCGACCTCGGAGCAGGGCAGAGATGCGTACGATGATGAAAAACCTACTCATCAGGTTACGCTGTCATCGTTCCGCATTGGCAAATACGAGGTAACCCAGCGCGAGTGGCGGGCGGTGATGGGAAGTAATCCGTCCTACTTCAAAGGCGACAACCTGCCTGTGGAAAACGTAAGCTGGGATGACTGCCAAAAGTTCATCAGCAAGCTGAACCAGTTGACTGGCAAATATTTCCGCCTACCCACTGAGGCCGAGTGGGAGTACGCCGCGCGTGGCGGGAACCGCAGTAGGGGTTATAAGTACTCTGGTAGCGTCAACTTGGACAATGTGGCGTGGTTCAGCGACAATAGTGGGAACACCACCCACAATGTCGGCACAAAACAGCCCAACGAGCTTGGCCTCTACGACATGAGTGGCAATGTGTATGAATGGTGTCAGGACTGTTATGGTGATTATAGTTCATCTGCTCAAATCAATCCCACAGGTTCATCATCGGGCTCTTTCCGCGTGATCCGTGGCGGCAGCTGGTACGGCTACGCCGGGTGCTGCCGCGTGTCGAACCGTGACTACTACGCGCCCTCCTACCGCAGCATCAACCTCGGCTTGCGCCTCGCCCTTTAGTTCTTCCTAAAAAACAAATAGAAAGAGCTTTGCGGAAGTTTACAAGCGGAGGCGGCCAAATAAAAGGCCGCCAGAGCGTAAACTTCGGCAAAGCGAGCTATTCCCGTCTGCCGAGTGCGAGCGCGCTGAACAGCCCTTGTAGTGTTGATGGCGTTTGGCACATTGTAGGGGCATGATTTATCATGCCCGCTGTGCGCAATGCCATCTGTGCGCAATGTCCGCCGATGACGGGCATGATAAATCATGCCCCTACGAATAGGATGTCCAGTGCAGTGGTCGTGCCCTGTGCCGGCCATCATTGATGTTCGACCTATTTATAAATAGGAAATGACATTGTTTTATGGCCGCCACAGGGGCGGCCACTGCAAGTGGATACTACATTAAGTTGGAAAGGACATTGCTTTATGCCATGCAACTGGTATTATGACGACCGGCAGGATACCGGCGAAAAGCAAGAACTGTAACGCCCTTTTGCCCGTTTCTGCGGAAAAAGTGATAACTTTGCAGGCAGAAACATCATCCTATTACCCATGAGACAAACCTTACTGACTACCGCACTGCTGTTGGTTGCGCCCCTCGTTGCCTTGGCACAACCCTCTGTGCAGACCGGCATCAGCACATACCACGGCCACTACTCAGAGTGGATGGCCAACTCCGTGTCGACCACCGTATATTGGCACTACGACATCAGTCTGCAAGCCGAGGCGCAGATGGACTCCTGGCTTGCCTATCCCGACAACACGACCGACGCGGTGAGGCAAGCCGTCGGCAACTACGCCACGCTCATAGCCTCCGACGGCACCATCTACAGCCGCAACAGTAAGACGCTCGGCACTGTGGACCAGCTCGACAACATCCGCCCCGGCCATTTCATGATGGAATACTACGCCAAGATTGACGGGAAGCAAAGCTCGAAGTACACCGTGGCCGCCGACCGATTGCTTGGCTACATGGGCAAGATGACGCGCACGCTGAGCAGCTACACCTACGGCCCATGGCAACACAAGGCGAGCTATCTGCGGCAGGTGTGGCTCGACGGCATATTCATGGGTCTGCCCTTCTATACTTTGGCCGGACCGGAGACGCACCAGAGCGACAGAGAGGAATACTTCACCGACGCTGCCTCGCAGATGCACCTGGCCGACAGCGTAACCTACGACGCAGAGACGCGCCTGTGGAAACACGCGTGGGACGAGACCAACCAGATGGACTGGGCCACAAAGAAATTCAACAAACCTTACGCCGCAAAGGAAGCCGCCGACAAGACCACGGGCCGCAGCGCCCACACGTGGGGCCGCGCCCTCGGCTGGTTTGCCATGGCCTGCATGGAGGTGATGGACAACATGGACACCTATGGCATCAGCCCCACCGATAGCCGCCGGCAGACCGTGCTCAGCCTCTACCAGCGCATCATGCGGTCGGTGGTGGCCTACCAGGACAGTGCGTCGGGGCTGTGGTACGACGTGATGGACGTTGACAAGGACGATCCCGACTACAGTTCGCTCAGCGTGAAGCGGCAGAACTATCTTGAGGCCACGTGCTCGGCCATGTTCACCTTCTCGTTGTTGAAGGGCGCACGTATGGGTTGGCTCTCGTCGGACAGCGTCGATTACCTCTCGTCGGGCAAGCGGGCCTATTGCGGCATCGTCTCCAACCTGCTCGGCAACAGCGGCGCAACGTTGCAGCTGAACAACTGTTGCGAGGTGGGCGGACTGGGTGGCAGCAGCAACCGCGACGGTTCCTACGCCTACTACATGAGCGAGAACGTGAAGACCAACGACCCCAAGGGCACCGGCCCGTTCATCTGGGCCTCGCTCGAGGCTGAGCGCATCGGCTACGACATGGCTTCCAACTCGTTCTCAGGCACTGCCACCTCGATAGCCAATCCCGTCAGTCCCGCAGTGGTCTCCACCCGCCTCTACAACCTCAGCGGACAGCGTGTCAACTCCGACTATAAAGGCTTCGTGATAAAGCAGACGCGGCGTGCCGACGGCTCCACGGTGTCGGTGAAGACATACCTGCGCTGACCATCGGCACTGTGCGGAGCAGTCGGATGAAGATGTTTCATTGTCCGGCTGAGCCTCTCTTGCGGTACGAAAGAGCCTCTTTTGCAATCGTGCCTCAGCTGTTCCACTTTTCTGTCTCAGCTGTTTCACAATAGTATCTCAGCTGAGGCAGAAAAGTGAAACAGCTGAGGCACGTTAATTATTCTTATTATTTCGGCCCAACACTTGACTTCGCTTCCACGATGTAGTAACTTTGCAGCGATAATCAAAAAACTAATCTGAAATGGCAATTAAGTACGAACTTGACAGCATCAAGAATGCTGGCGGCGAAGGCGGCAACCATACCTTCGTCCGACTGAGACAACTGCCGGCCATGACGCCCAGCCAACTGGAGCGACAGATTGAGGCCAGCACCACACTGAAGCGCTCCGACGTCAGGGCAGTCCTGACTGAGCTGGGCTACCACGTGATCAACCAACTGGTCAGCGGCCATCGCTTCCACCTGCCGGAGATAGGCTACCTCTCGCTCGGCGTGGCCCTTGAGCCAAGCGACAAGACACCAACGGCACGCGACATCAGATTGCGCACATTGCGCTTCCAGCCCGAAAAGCGGCTGATGGACACCGTGCGCGAGCGTATGCGATTTGAGAAGGCCACTGGTACAAGCCGCTCCGCCACCTACACTGAGGATGAGTTGTGGCAGAGGGTGGCCGACTACCTGAGCCACAACCGCTATCTGACGATAACAGACATGTGCCGCGAGTTCCACCTTTACCACCGCAAGGCCAAGCAGTGGCTGACCCGATTTGTGGAAAAGGGGCTCATCGTGAATGGCGGCACCATCCGAAGGCCGCTGTATTTTCTGGCTGAGTAGAGTTGCCGCTGTTTGTCCATTGGCTATCAGTGCTTTAGACAGGAGCGGCAGCCCTACGGTGGGTCGATTGTATTAGATGTGCTGTTGTGAGGGTGTATCAAAAAGCCCTTGCCTGTATTAAATGAAATGTCCACTTGTAGTGGCCGTCCCTTGTGGCGGCCATTATGGCAATGTCCTTTCCTTATTAATAGGTCGAACATTAATAATGGCCGCCACAAGGGACGGCCACTACAAGTGGAAATAGTACAGTTTGATGTGGTAGTATTAATAATGCTACGCAATGCTTGAATTATGATACACCCTCTTACTTTGCGGTGAGGCCTCCATCCTCATTTTGGCCCACCCTCTCCTGATGTTGCGGTATTGGATTGTTCTGATGTCGATTGGCTTGTTTCTCTGAAATGGCAGTGCTTGCAAAGAAAGTTTGGCCGCGGCTTCGGCAATCGGGATAAAATTGGTAAATTTGCACACAGAAAACTAACCATTTTGTCAACTATGCCAAAACTCAAACTACTGCTTTCAGCATCGTTCGCCATGCTGCTCGCCCTGTTCTCGCAGTCGGCCTCAGCGGCCACCGGCGATTTCCAAGCTGGCAAGGGCACATTCCTGCTCAACGGGCAGCCTTTCGTTGTCAAGGCCGCCGAAATGCACTATCCGCGCATCCCACGCGCCTATTGGGACCAGCGCATCAAGATGTGCAAGGCACTGGGGATGAACACTATCTGCATGTATGTGTTCTGGAACATACACGAGCCGCAGAAAGACCACTTCGACTTCACTGGCAACAACGACATAGCCGCCTTCGTGCGCCTCTGCCAGCGGAACGGCATGTATGTGATAGTGCGCCCGGGACCCTACGTCTGCGCCGAGTGGGAGATGGGCGGTCTGCCATGGTGGCTTTTGAAGAAGAAAGACATACGTCTGCGCGAGCGCGACCCCTACTTCATGGAGCGCGTCAAGGTGTTCGAGCGGCAGGTGGCAAGCCAGCTCGCCCCGCTCACGATACAGCGCGGCGGCCCCATCATAATGGTGCAAGTGGAGAACGAATACGGCTCGTATGGCGAGGACAAGGCCTACGTCGCTGAGATACGCGACGTGCTGCGCGAATGCTGGTACAGCGATGGCCGCGGGCCGGCTCTGTTCCAGTGCGACTGGTCGAGCAACTTCCTGAAGAACGGCCTCAGCGACCTGGTGTGGACGATGAATTTCGGCACGGGAGCCAACATCGACAGCCAGTTCCAGCGGCTCCGCGAGGTCAGGCCCGACGCTCCGCTGATGTGCTCTGAGTTCTGGAGCGGTTGGTTCGACAAGTGGGGGGCGCGCCATGAGACCCGCCCGGCCAAGGATATGGTGGAGGGCATAGACGAAATGCTGCAGAAAGGCATCAGCTTCTCGCTCTATATGACCCACGGCGGCACCTCGTTCGGCCACTGGGCTGGTGCCAACAGCCCCGGTTTCGCCCCCGACGTTACCTCCTACGACTACGACGCGCCCATCAATGAGTATGGCCAGCCCACCGAGAAGTACTGGCAGCTCAGGCAGACCATGGCCAAGTATAACGGGGGGAAGAATCTTCCAGCTGTGCCAAAGGCCGCCGCGCCGGTGGTGGAGGTGGCGAAGTTTGCGATGGAGAAGCACGTGCCGCTGCTGATGGGCGTCGACAGCACCACCACGAGCCGCAGCCCTCTCTGCTTCGAGGACATGGACTTCGGCTGGGGCACGATGGTCTACTCCACCACGCTGCCAGAGCTGCCCGATGGCGCAGTGATGAGCATAGCCAATCCGCACGACTTCGTGCAGGCCTACATCAACGGCCAGTATGTGGGCAAGATAGACCGCGTGAAAAACGAACACACGCTGCCACTGCCCGCCACACGGCGTGGCGACAGCCTCACGCTGGTGGTCGAGGCCATGGGCCGCATCAACTTCGGGCGGGCCATAAAGGACTACAAGGGAATAGTGGGCGACGTGAAAGTGAGCGCGGAAGTGGACGGCGACGAGGTGGAGTGGACGCTGAAGAACTGGATCAACAGGCGCGTGCCCGACACATACGCCAACGCACTGCGCTTGGCCGAAGCCGACGCGACGCAAGCCAACGAGCTGGAAGGCAGCCGAGCCGGCTACTACTTCGGCCACTTCGACCTGAAGCGCGTGGGCGACACGTTCCTCAATCTGGAACAGTTTGGCAAAGGCCTCGTCTACGTCAACGGCCATGCCCTCGGCCGCTTCTGGAGCATAGGCCCGCAGCAGACGCTCTACATGCCCGGCTGCTGGCTGAAGAAGGGGCGCAACGAGATAATAGTGGTCGACGTGGTGGGCCCCAGTGCTGAGCGGCCTGTGGTGTGGGGGCAGAGCAAGCCAGAACTCGACAAGCTGCGCCTCGAGAAGACCAACAAGCACAACAACATAGGCGACAAGCCCGACCTCAATTCGGCCACGCCCGTCTTCGCTGGCAGCATGAACGCTGGCAGCGGATGGCAGACTGTGGCTTTCGCCGCGCCAGCCCGTGGCCGCTATCTCGCCATAGAAATCAGCGGCAACCAGGATGGTGGCGACGTGAGCGCGATAGCCGAGCTCTATCTGCGCGACACAAGTGGCAACCGCGTCAGCCGTGATAACTGGGCCACAAGGTATGCCGACTCGGAGAATGAGCAGGGCAACCACACTGGCGACAAGGCTTTCGACCTGCAAGAGTCCACCTACTGGCAGACCATCTGGGGCGACGGACTGCCCCACCTGCTCGTCGTCGACCTTGGACAAGAGCAGACCGTGTCGGCCTTGGAGTATCTGCCGCGTATGGAGACAGGTGCGCCCAACAGCCTGAAAGACTGCAAGATATACATCTATTGAATGCTGTAATAGTAGGATGAAGAAAAAGCCTGAAACCCATCAGCATATTTGGCGATGGATTTCAGGCTTTGTTATACATTGCAAAACCTTGATGTAAGATTTTATCAGCGTGTAGGAGGGTGTATCATAATTCAAGCATTGCGTAGCAATATTAATCTTCCCCATTAACCTGTACTATTTCCACTTGTAGTGGCCGTCCCTTGTGGCGGCCATTATTAATGTTCGACCGATTAAAAATAGGAAAGGACATTGTTTTATGGCCGCCACAAGGGACGGCCACTACAAGTGGACATTTCATTTAATACAGGTAAGTGCTTTTTGATACACCCCCTACGTTTGCGTAGATCTATCTGTGTCAGCGGCTGTTGCGCCACGCTGTGGCTGTGGCCACTATCCAGTCGACCACTTCCTGCTCAGAGTCGGGCAATATGCCGCCCTTGCCATATACCACCTCTACGGTGTCGCTGCCCGTCAGCTCCTTGGTCTGCTGGTCCAGTCCGAAAGCCTCGGCCAGCTCGGCAATGCTTGTGGTCAGGTAGAGCCCCTGCACGAGCACGCGCTTCTTGGCCTTGGCGGCACGGGTGAGCACCGGCTTCAGGTCGTCGGCGAAGTGCTGCCCCATGGCTATCAGCTTTGAGCCGGTGTAGCTGATGCCGAGACTGTCGGCTATGGCCTTGCAGTTGCGCTCCAGCAGCTCGTTCCAGAAGCCCACGCGGTCGGGGTCGCCATGAGCGAGCAGCACCAAGGCCTCATTCTTCGGGTCAACCGACATCCGGCTCACTTGCATCATCGTCGAGCGGTCGATCACGTCGCTGAAGTACAGTTCCGGCCCCTCAACGATGTGAGCCTTGCTGTGCACCATGCGCGTCTTTTCCTCAGCCAGGTCGGCCCTGACCTCTGGGTTGTATTGCAGGTCGAGAATGTTGGGAATGTCGGCCGACGAGTGGCTGCTGGGCGCGATGAACAGCGGCAGAGCCAATATCGTGTCGCAGCCCTGTGCCTCGCAGTCGTCGACAACGGCTTTGATGTCGGGTGTGGAATACTCCATCAGAGCCACGCGCTTGTAGCCGATGCCTGGTATCTCAATTGTTTGCAGCCGCTTCTCCACGCTGAGCACTTTGGCGTTCCACGCCTTGCCCGGCGCCCCATGGCTTATCACCATGAGGGCCGTCTTGGCTTGCAGAGTGCATGCGGCCATCATCAGGCCGAATGCCAGTAACGTTTTCTTCATAATCGCTGGTTATTTAACAATCAGTTTGACTGCCTTGTCGCCGCTCTTGGCCACGTATACGCCCGGCTTCACTCCGCCCAGGTTGCTCTTATGGCGTGCCACGAGCTTGCCGTCGGCGGTGTAGAGGTCGAAGCGTGTGTCGGTGGCATTCAGCACGTTGGCGATGCCAGTGGTCAGCTCGGCTGGCACGGCCATCGACTCGCCGTCGGCATAGACTGCAGAGACGTAGTAGGTGGGCGTGTTGCCAGAGCGCGCGTTTTCGACAAACAGTGTCGTGCCTGCTTCGACAGTGCCGATGCGCTCGCCCTCGACGTAGATGTTGTAGGCCACAGGCTCGCCGAGGCTGCGCTCATACGTTATGTCGTCGATGCAGAACACAAAGGCTGTTTGCGCCTTGGTGTCGTGGCGTATGGCGAAATACTGGGTGCCCTCAGGCAGGTTGACACTGACCTGCTGCCACTCGCCACCGCTGATTGTGGTGTCGCACATTGCGGTGAACGCGGCGGTGTCGGCAGTCGTGGCTGAGGCCATTATGCTGATGTGCTCAGGAAAGTCGGTGCTGCTGTACTTCAAGTTGCGGCAATAGAAACTGATGGTCTGCGCCTTGCCAGAGAGTTGGCTCGATATGAGCCAGTTGTCCTGGTCGATGCCACGGTCGTTGTTGCGCGAGTAGATGGCCGCGAGGTGCTGGTTGCCACTGTGGGAGGCGAAGCTCGGATTCTTCGTCGGGTCGGCGCCGAGGTTGGCGATGTTGAACACCTCGAAAGCAAACGGCGTGTACTGGTTTGGCGTGGTAATGCTCGACCACAGCGGGTTGGTCTGACCCTTGTCGCCGTCCACCATTGTCCAGCCGTTGACGGTTGTGGCCCACGGAGTGTAGCTTTCGAAGTCGTCGGTTGTCGTTATGTTTCCGCTCTCCGGTGCCGTCCATTTCACCTCCTGCGTGCCGTTGCTTTGGCGGTAGGTGGACACGCTGCGCGGCGTGGGCAGGTTGTTGTCGCTGAGGGCGCAAGCCAGTCGGGTCTGGTTGTTGGCGGTGTAGACATCGGTGGCGTAGGCTATGGTGGCTTTCAGGTTGACACTGTCCTCGTCAAGTAGCACGCTCGGCGTATAACTGAAGTCCACCGTTGTGCTTTCGAGCATGGCCAGTGTGTCGGCCACCTGCACCGAGCCTATCTGCCGGCCATTGGCCGAGAGGCTGACGGTGTAACCCGTGGCGGCGTTACGGCCAAGGTTGCTCACCACAACCTCAACTTGCGACCGCTGACCCTTGGTGAGAGTCTGGCTCTTCGATAAGTTTGCGGCCAAGTCGTTGGGTTTCAGGTCGCGTATCTCAATGTCGTCGATTACCATGAAGTTGCTGCTGCCAGCCAGTCCAAGGAATTTTATTATCACGTAGTCCTCGTTGGCGATGTCGGCCGGCAAGTCGAGAATCTTGCGCGTCCAGTAGGTCATGTTCATGTCCACAGTGTCGGCGTCGACGATGTGGCCGTCGGGATATTGCACTTGTGCTATCAGCTTGTTGCCCGACGTGGCCGAGCCGTTGGCGCAATAGAGCACGATGGCCGGGTTGGTGGCTCCACTGAACGAGATCTTGCCCGAGTTGAGCCAAGCCTTGTCGCCAGTCTTGGCCGGCACGTAGGCAAAGCAGCATCCGTCGCCGTCGGCTGAAGTGCTCGTGTTCAGTCCCCAGTTCTTTGTGCCCTCGCTTGTGAGCCACCACAGATAGGAAATGTTGGTTTGAGGCGCACTCTCCACCACAGGCAGTGTGTAGGGCTTGCCCACTACCACGCCGTTGGATGTGGCCTTGTCGCCCTCTCCCACTGTGTTGCGAGCCGAAACGCCGTAGCGCACAAGGTCTTGTGTGCCTGTGGCCGGGTCGACGTTGATTGTGGCCTCAAGCGTGTTGCCGAGCGAGTCGACAAGCGTGGGATAGGTGCCGTAGTAGGTCTGGTTGATTTTGTACACATTATATTTAACAGCCGCCACGTCGACATAGCCGCCATGAACGCCAGTGTCGGCCACGGCCTCCCATGTCATCTTCTGGTTCTTGCCAGCGTCGGCGAGCTTCACTGCTGTCGGTGCGACAGGCACGTCGATGCCGCCCCACGCCTGTGAGTGGGCTGGCAAGCCCTCGCCAGAGTCGTTGTAGGCGGTGATGGTTATGTTCTGCATTCCATCAGTAGCGAACGGCATCCTGACGGTGTACTCCTGTCCTGGAGTGGGCGAGCTGACGGTGTCGCGCCCAGTGTTGTTCATTCTGACCACCACATAGCTGATGGCGGAGAGCGCAGTGCTGTCGACGCACACAGACGGAGCCTGGAACGTGATGTCCATCTGCTTCTCGCCCTTGGCGGCGGCCTTCAAGGCCACAACCGTGGGAGCGCCCGGAGCCTTTGAGTCGAAGCCCGCAACGCTGATGTCCTTTATGGAGAGCCAACCCTGGTTGGCGTCGCTCGTGGCGTGGAAACCGAAGTAGTAGCGGCCGTCGGCCTGTGGACGTACAAGATAGGTGAACTCCTCGTAGGTGGTGGTGCTGATGTTGGTTTGCGGCATCACCTCGGTGGTCATGGCTGCCACTGTGTTGGCCGTGCCGTATTTCACTTCCATACGCTCGTTGGTGGCGTATTGACCGCCGGCGTTGAATGTCAGACTGTAGATTTTGCCTGCCTCAAGGTGCACAGGCGGCATGATGAGCCAGTCGTCGGCCTGGTTCCAGTAGGAAGAATAATATGTGGCAAGTCCGTCGACCTGAGCCCAACCTCCATAATAGAGCGTCTCATAGGTGCCCATGGGCGTGATGCGGAAGTCGTTGTTGGCGTCGATCACGGTGAAGTAGTCGCTCATGAGACTGTCGGTGGTGAACTCGGCCTTGTAGGGAGGCTCGAAAGCGTAGCCAACGAGCACCTTGTTGGTTCTCTGTTCAGCGTCTTGGCCTGTTACGCCAGTCATGCGGATGCCGTAATACATGCTCTGCATCTGGCTGACGGGAATGGCGGCGTCGGTGAACGTGGTGTCGGCCAAGCCCGTGGCAATGGTCTTCCCCTCAGGATAGCGCACCACGTCGTACTTCACCTCGCCCAGTGTGCCGTGGTGCTTGCCCTCGGTGAACGGCCGCCAGCTGACCAGTACGGTATCGGTGCCAAGAAGTGTGGCTGAGGCATTGCCCGAAAGGCGCGGCGTGTCTTGCCCGAGGTAGAGCGTGTTCTTGATCGACGGGCCAGAACCAGCGGCGTTGGAGGCGTAGACCTCAAATGTGTGCAGTCCGGTGGAGCTGACCGTTACCGCAGTGGAGCCTGTCTGCCCGGCCATGACGGGCAGTGTGGTGGCTGTCTCGCCATCGATGCTGACAGTGCAGGTCAGTGTGTCGGTCAGAGCCGTTCCGCCAACGGTTTTGTCGGGTGCTTTGAACGACACGGTGCCCGAGAGCGAAGTGCCGGTGAAGTTGACGTCGAGGTCGGAGGGGCGAGCCGGTGCTCCACTCTCGCTGCTCACGGCCGGAACGACCATGGCTGTCAGGAACTCGTCGTTGTCGAAGTCGGCTATCTTTGTGGCCTTGCCCGTGGCGAGGTCTATCGTGCGCAGTGCGCTGTGGCCGAGGGAGTCGCACGAGGCCCAGTAGAACGTGTTGGTCTGCTGGTCGATCTCGCCTGTCTGATAGAAGTATTCACCCTCCGAATTGGCCACGGCCACGCCAGTCGGACCCACGAGTGTCTCACTGCCCGTCGTCTTGTCGATTTTGTAGAGGTTGCCGTCGTTCGACACACCATACATAAAGCCGTCAGAAGCGATGCCCAAGGCTACATAGTGGCGCTGGCAAGTGCTGATGGTGGTGCGCTCGGAGTTGTCGAGGTCGAGCTTGCCAAACTCCAAGGCCGACCCGTCGGAGTTGTAGAACTGTCCGTAGATGTCGCCTCCGGGGCCGTCCTGCGCCCAGTCGGTGCCGCAGAGCGACATGTCGACATACATCTTGGTGTTCATGAAGTCGAGCGACCCTGTCGCGAGGTCAAAAGCGAGTATGTTGCAGGTGTACGAGCCTGTGCCCCACGGGTCCGACATGTCGGCCACGTAGTACACTCCGTCCACCATTGCGCCGCCGGCGTTGCCCGTGCCGTAGTAGGAGGCGTAGGAGTTTTCAACCATCTGCGTCAGGTAGACGGGATATTTGGCCACCATGCTGTAGATGCCATACTGCTCAGAGCCTTGCTCCCAAGCGTCGTTGGCCACCATATTGACGTAGAGCTCGGGCGCGTTGGTGGGTGTGCGCTTCATGTTGCCGCGAGCTATAGGCGCATTGGCCTTGGCCGATGGCCGTTTGGCTGCTGAGGGGATGACTGTGGGGTTGCCGTTGGGCAGGCGGTTGCCATAGAGCAGCTGCCTCACTTTGATGGCCTTTGGGGCGCGGCCTTGCTGGCTCAGCACCACAGGCTTTGAGTTGTCCACCCGATGCGGAACGAGCACCTGTCCAGCTGCCGAGAGGGGCAGGAGTGTGGCGATGGCCGCCGCAAGGCTTACGATGTAATGTTTAATCATGTAACTTTTGTGTTTTTTGAATTGTTGTTTCCGATACCTATTTGTGATGATGCCTGGCTCAGGGCCGACTTGCTATGAAGCGCGACTATCCACCAAGCCAAGGGGCGACAATATCACTTCAATTCACAAAATTATATTTTTCCCACAAGAAAAAGACCCCGACGGCTTGCTTAGAAGTATTTTTTTGCCAAATAAAGACAAAAAAGTCCCTGCACGGGGCGGTATCACAATTAATAATGAAATTTGGCCGACGGTTTTGGCGTATCATCTTTTTTCTGTAATTTTACATCGCCTTAAAGAGATACCTTGATGAAGAAGAGAAGGATAATAGACGATGGCATAATCATTTTTGATGACCCCACGACTGGTTTGGCTTGTAGATTGGCCGTCTTGATTGCCGTGGCTCTCACAACTATGTTCGCGCTGCCAGCCGTGGCGGCCACAGCCAACTCACCCAGGTTCTACGCCCGCTTCGAGCCTTTCAGCGACAGCCAGCTCTACCAGATGGGAGAGGAATACCTCAACCGCCGAGGCATGGCCGACAGTGCGCTCGTCTGCTTCACTGTGATCGCCAACCGCGAGGAGGCTGGAAAGACTGTCGGCAGCGACGACCGCACCTACGTGAACGCCCTCAACCAGATGGCCAACATCTATTCGGGCTACTACAACCGCTTCGACCTGGCCGACGAGTGCATCGACAAGGCCATAGCGCGTGCCAAGGAGCGCAGACTTGACGACCGGCTGCCCTATCTGCTGGGCAACAAGGCCAACGTGTCGTACATCTATGAGACGCTCAATGGCAACAAAACCGCCGCCTCACGCTACGCCCGCAACCTGAAAGAGGTGTTCTGGAACGGCGTGAAGGCGAAAGAGTGGAGCTGCGTGGAGACCGCTTATTATAACATGGCCTTGCATGCGCTGAACGAGGGCAACGTGGGCGAAATCAGCCGCGAGACAAAGGCTTTCAGCCAGTTGACCATCAGCGGCAACGATGCCAAACTGGGCAAGGCGCGGCTCTACTGCCGCATAGTGGAGGAATACGGACGTGGCGACTACGAGCAATGCAAGCGGCTGCTCATTGGCGCGGTGCCATCGGCAACTTCATCTTCCAATATCTACTCCACGGCCATGATGCGCTGCGAGCTGGCAATGCTGTACTTGAAGACAAACCAGCCCACCGAGGCCTACAAGCAGCTCGACCTGACCGAGCAGATGGCCGACAGCAACACGTCGCTCACGCTGAAATACTCCATCTACGAAATCTTCACCGACTTCTGGCGCAAGACAGGCAACACCGTGAAAGCCCAACAATACGACTACAAACGGCTGCTCATAAAAGAACAGCTCAACCAGGGCAACAACCTGATCGGGGTGAAGCAGCAAAGGTTTTTGAGGGAACTGGACCAGGTGCGCGACGACCTGAAAACGGAGACGCAGCACCGCCGCACGGCGGCCATCGTGGCCATAACCGCCGGTGCGGCGCTTGTGGTGATTGGCGGTCTGCTCGTGGTGCTCTTGCGCATCTATCGACGCCAAAGCCGCTACGTCGACTTGCTATATCAGCGCGTGCAACGGTTGCTGAAGAGCCAGCAGCCACTATTGCCAGAGGAGGATGACGAGGAAGAAGAAACCACGAAGCAGAAACAGCTGTCGCTGCCCGATGGCATCGTGGAGAGCATCGACGGCGTGATGAGGCAGACCGACGTGATCTGCAGCCAAGACTTCTCCATGGCCAAGCTGTGCGACATGACGGGCTACAGCCGCACCTACGTCTCGCAAGCCATACGCCAGCAGTGGGGCACCAACTTCGCCGGACTGCTGAACAGCTGCCGCATCAAGGAGGCGTGCAACCGGATGAACGACCGCGAACACTATGGCCGCTTCACCATCGAGGCCATCGCCGAGAGCCTCGGCTATGCCAGCCGCACCAACTTCGCCGCCGTCTTCAAGCGCACCACAGGCCTCTCGGCAACAGAGTACATCAAGCGCAACCGGCAAGCCACGGCTTGACGCTCCCGTCTCAATCACTTAAACCTCTGAAAGAGCCACTCTGATGTCCTGAAAGAGGCTCTTTTACAATTGTGCCTCAGCCGTTCCACTTTTCTGCCTTGGCCGTTTCATTAATCTGTCTCAGCCGAGGCAGAAATGTGAAACGGCTGAGGCCCAATTATGGCCGAGGCTCTTTCGGGTGGCAATTAAGCCTGTTCAAGTTTCCTTTGGGGGGCAGTCTGCCTTATTTTGACGCGCATTCCACTGGAGTCAAATGGCTGCAAGACAGTAGGGACATGATTTATCATAAGGAATGCAGAGCGCTTGCAGTCAGAGCATTGTTTAGCTTCCGGGGCTTGAGTAGGCTTATTTCACAGCGGGTCAACATCGTAGTAAATCTGGAGCGAGGCATGGCGGGGGTCGGCCATCATGGCCCGCTGAACATCGGCGAGGCACTGGCGCACGCGCCGCTGGTCGATGCCGTTCTCAAGTTTCAACACTATCTTGCGGATGCAGAGCTGCTTCACACGGGCCACGGCGGGGCGGTCGGGGCCCAGCACACGGTCGCCGAAGAGCTCGCGCAGACGAGAGGCGCACTCCAGACTGGCACTCTCCACTACAGCGTTCTGCTTGTGGCGCAGGTAGACATAGATGAGGCGGGTGAACGGCGGATAGCGGAACTCGCGCCGCTCGGACAGTTGCGCACGGAAGAAAGCCTCGTAGTCGCCGTCGACGATTTGCCGGATGACGGGCAGGTCGGGTTGGCGCGTCTGCAGTATGACAAGGCCGCGGCTGCCCTTGCGCCCCGCCCGTCCCGCCACCTGACTCATCATGGTGAAGGCGTGCTCGTAGGCGCGGAAGTCGGGATAGTTGAGCATGGTGTCGGCGTCGAGAATGCCTACCACGCTCACGTTGTCGAAGTCCAACCCCTTGCTCACCATCTGCGTGCCTATGAGCAGGTTGGTGCGCAAGGCAGAGAAGTCGCCTATCAGCCGCGAATAGGCGTTGCGCGAGCGTGTGGTGTCGAGGTCCATGCGGGCCACGCGGGCTTCCGGCAGCAGTTGGCGGATGATGTCTTCGGCCTTCTCTGTGCCAAGCCCCACGTCGCGCAGGTCCTTGCTGCCACAGTTGGGGCACACGCTTGGCAGCGTGTAGGTGAGGCCGCAGTAGTGGCAACTGAGTTGGTTGATGTTCTTGTGGTATGTGAGCGACACGTCGCAGTTGGTGCAGTGGGGCACCCATCCGCAGTCGTGGCACTCTATCATCGGGGCGAATCCGCGTCGGTTCTGAAACAATATGGCCTGCTTGCCACCCTGTATGGCTTGGCGCACGGCAGCGAGCAGGTCGGGCGAGAACGGGCCGGTCATCATTTTGCGCCGCCGCAAGTCCTTAATGTCGACCACGCGTATCTCCGGCAGCTGCATTCCCTTGTATCGCTCGGTGAGTCTGACAAGTCCGTATTTGCCGTGGGTGGCGTTGTAGTAGCTCTCCACCGACGGGGTGGCGGTGCCGAGCAGCGTCTTTGCACCAGTCATCGAGGCGAGCATGATTGCCGCCGAGCGGGCATGGTAGCGAGGTGCGGGGTCTTGCTGCTTGAACGAAGTCTCGTGTTCCTCATCGATGATGACCAGTCCGAGACGTTGGAACGGCAGCAGGCATGCGCTTCGGGCTCCGAGAATGATGTCGTATGGAGAGGATGAGAGCTGCTTGCGCCATATCTCCACCCGCTCGTCGTCGCTGTACTTGCTGTGGTAGATGCCCAGGCGACTGCCAAACACGCGCTGCAGCCGCTCGGTGATTTGCACAGTCAGTGCTATCTCGGGCAACAGGTAGAGCACTTGCAGCCCTCGGGCGAGCGTTTCCTCGATGAGGTGGATGTAGATTTCGGTTTTGCCGCTCGATGTTACGCCGTGAAGCAGCACCACATTCTTCTGTTGCAGTTGCGCCTTTATGTCGCTGAATGCTCGGTTCTGGCTCTGGCTCAGCGGTTTGGCGAGTTCGGGGTGGTATTCGCCACCGTGGTTGAGCCGCCCCACCTGTTTCTTGTAGGTGTAGAGTATTCCGCGGTCGATGAGTGCTTTTATGTTGGCGGATGTGCAGTGGGCCGTGTTCATCAGCTCGTCGCGGGCCACATCGCTGAGCCCCTTGCGTGGCAGGTCGCCCTCCAGGCTGTCCCATCCCGACAAGCGCATAAAGCAGCGCAGCACGTCGAGCTGGCGGCGCGACCGCTTCAGCATGTCTAAAGTCAGGCTGAGTGTGCGCTCGTTGCGGTATTGAGGGCTAAGGCCAATGAACGTGTCGGTCAGAGGCTGGTAGCCGTCCACCGACTTCAGACCAGCTGGCAGCGCAGCCTTCATCACGTCGCCAAGTGGCGAGAGATAATATCGGCTCAGCCACTGCCAGAAGTCGAGTTGCCGGGGCAGCGCCACTGGTTCGCTGTCGAGCACGTCGATGATGGGCTTGGTGGCCACCTGCGGCTCACGGTCGCTCTGGCTCAGTGCCAGCCCAACATACCGCTTGCTCTTGCCAAGTGGCACTATCACCCTCATGCCAGGGCGCAGTCGCGACTGGTAAGCTTCTGGCACGGAGTAGGTGAGGCATCCCTGAAGAGCCAAAGGGAGTATGACATCGACGTATTTCACGACAACAAAATTACAAATAAAAAAGCAGACACGCAAAAACTACGCGTCTGCTTTTATATTCAACTTCCGCAAATTGCAAATTGTTGAAATGCTCGTTTCATCCAAATGCAGGGGCTGCGCCTTGTGCCGGCCCACAAATAATGTCATCACCTCTTTATATAAAAGATGTCGAACATTAATGTGGGCCGGCACAAGGCACGGCCCCTGCACTGGATAATGTATTAGTCGTGTACTGGAAATAAAGCAAATTAGAAATAGTATGCCAGCGAAATCTGCCATGAGTTGTTGCGCGACTTCGACTTGCTCACAGCTGTGCCTGCCACATCCTGCACGGCCTTGAGCGGAGTGATGTCGGCAGTCTTGCCACAGGCTATGTTGTAGTTGGCGGCCAACTCCAGATGCTTCAGCAGTGAGAGGCCAAGGCCCACATTCACACTGAAGTTCGACTTCTTCAGCGCATAGTTGCTGGTGTCGTTCCACTTGAAGTTCTTTGTGCCCACGTTGAAGCCGAACTGCGGGCCGGCGAAGAAGAAGAGGCTGGCCGTGCTGCCCAGTCCGAGGCCATAGCGCAGGTTGATGGGTATGTTGAGGCTCTGCTGCTTGATGGTCTTCTCCTCGGCGTTGCTCGTGTCGTACTTAACGTTGGCCGAGCGGTAGTCGTAGAGAGCGGCGGCGTCGATGCCCAGGCCAGTGAGCGGAAGGTTGATCTTTATGGTCGGGCCGATAAACCATCCGGCGCGGTTGCTGGCATCAAACACGTCGCCCGACAGCTTCATGTCGGTAACGTTGAGGCCGCCTTTGAGTCCGAACTTGATGGCTTGTGCGTTGGCAGAGCCTGCAAGGAGCAGTGCCACTGCCGCAAGAGCGAATAATCTTTTCATACTGTGTCTTTTATAAGTTTATATTATAGGGATTTTCGTGTTGCAAAATTACAAATAAAAACGGAAACAGACCAATGTTTAGTCCATTTCCGCTTATAAATTGTTCAAATTCTCTTCATCGGTCAATTCCTTTAAAGAGTAGCAAGCCACTTCTTGCCTCTTTTTTATGTAGCCAAAGTGCAAAGGTTATCCCATCAAGGCTGAGCCGCCTAAAAAGATTATTTATCCCGCCAACTGTCCCATTATTACCTCTCGTTATAGACAAACTCCAGTCTCACATATTTTCCAAACTTTGAGTCCGAACTTACTAAAGGAATATGGTCGCTAATGTCCTGTGCGACGATATGCCTGTCGTTTGGATCGCGGTGGTCTTTGAAGAGAGGAAGGTTGGCAAGCGTCTCCAAGTGCTTCATGGTAACAGGTTTCACTTCTATGCCCATATAGTCAAGCCATCTGCCAATTTCAGTAACATTTGCCTTCTTCCCATTGCGCTTTATTGGTAATTTGCCAATCTGGAATAGATGAATTATCTCATGGACGCATACTGTACTTGTCAGCATCAGATTACTTTCGTCGGCAAGCAGTGCAGCTGTGTCAGCTGAAATCTCATCTTTATCTCCCCACAGCAGGAACACAAGAATGTTGGTGTCAAGGTAATACCTCATCGCATTACTGCACGTATGTCCCTAACCTCTACTTGCAGCTTTTCAGGATTGTCAGAAAGATACCATTCGGCAAGTTTGCTTAATCTTGCGCCCTCAGCTTTTCTTCTTGCGAGAAATTCTCTCGCTTTTTCTTTTCTTTTTGGCATTGATGTGTGTTTTGTTTGCAAAGGTAGCACAAATTGACCAAATAAGCAAAATGTGTTATCAATTAATTATAGCTTGGCTTTTTGCACTCGAGCTTTTACCGTAAGCTTCTGTCAATGCCTCTCCCGTCGCACGGTAACCCTTGCGGCACTGCCCGACGACGAACCCGACGACGAACGGCGGCTGCGCTTCACCGTGGTGGTGTCGCCCGAACGGCGGTTGCGCTTGCGGCTCACCTTCTTGCTCGTCTGCTCCTGCGCCGCTGCTATGCTGTCGAGGCTGTCGCGCTTGGCCGGGTCGCCATAGATGGTCTTCTCGAATGCGGCGATCTCGGCTTCAATCTTCTTCTGCTCCTTGGTCAGGTCGCTGTCGGTCTTGCAGTACTGTGCCAGCGTGCGGCCGAGCATGTTGGTGGTCTTGTAGATCTTGCCCTTATATTGGTTGGTGGCGAAGTAGTCGTCGACGCTCATGGTTGCGGCGTTGTTGAGGTCGCTGGTCATTATGGTCTGCTTGGCGAGGAACGAGGCCAGGTCGTCGTACTTGACCCAGAACAGAGGGTACTTGGCCGAGCCGTCGCCGAAGTCGTCCTCGCGCTCCATCACCGGGCACAGGGCCACCACCTTGCGGTGGAAGGTGCTGTTGCCTTGGTCGTAGTAGTCGCTCTCCTTCAGGTAGTAGGCCTTCACCTCGCGCGACGGGATGTCGCTGTTGTCGATATGGATGCCCTTGCCTCGCCGTTCGTAGTAGATGTGGTAGTTGTCGAGGAATGCCAGCGGCTTGATGCGGGCTGAATCGGTGAACACCTCGTTGCCGTCGAGCCTGTATTCGTATGCCTTCACCTGCCCGGTTAGCACGAGCTTGAAGAGATAGGTAAACAGGTTCATCTGGCTTCCGATAGGCTCCACGGGATAGTAGAGGCCGGCGTTGGCCTCGTCCTCAAGGTTGAGCTCACGGTAGACATCGCGCCTCCATACCACGTCCTCGGGCATGGCCTCCATGGTGGGGAAACTCACGGTGGCTCTCGTGGTGATGTTTTGCGACCGTGGCACTTGGGCTTTCTGCTGGGTGCGCCGGCGTTGTGGCTGTGCACTGGCCGACACCACCAGAAGCAGGGAGCATATTATGAACAATGATTTCTTCATCAATCCAATCTTATCTATTGTTGTTCTTTCTCTGTTATTTCACGATTACTTCGAGCGGATATTGCAGCGTGCGCTGTATGCCGTCGGGGCCGATGGCCCTGACGCGGGTGATGTAGAAGCGGCGGTTGCGGCTCAGCCGGCGGAACTGCTCTTTCTGGCGGGCTGAGAAGTTGGCGCCGTCGGAGGCCACAGGCACGGCGTTGCCCATGTTGTCGAAGAACACGGTCTCGAAGCTTTCCACACGGAATGGAATGTCGAGCAACCCGTCGTCGATGGCGGCGCTTACGCTCGTGAGCCCCATCAGCGAGGCCTTGGCCAGCCCGCCACCCTTGAAGCGGTTGGTGCCCACGGTGAGGTAGGCTGTCGGGTCGGGCAACTTGCGCACGTGGAAGACAAACGGCCCGGCACTGCGCGTGTTCTTGCCGTCGCGGCCCACCACATTAATCGACACGTCCTTGCCCACCGCCGACGGCACCACCACATAGTGGCCGCTGCCTTTCGACTGCACCGAGCCGCCGCTCACCGAGATGGTTACTGCGTTTTGCGGCACACCCGGCATACTCACGCTCATCGGGTTCTGATAGCCCGCGTAGAGCACGTTCATCAGGTCGGCGGCCACTGTGGCCGTATTGGGCGCGGGTATCACGGAGTACTTCTGTATGAAGTCGCGGCGTATCAGGTCGCCGTTGGTGTTGTGCATCAGTATGTAGCCGGAGAACTGGTGGTCGCCCACGCCGCCTGCGGTGAACGAGTATTGACCCGTGCTGGAGTTCACCCTGGCTCCGTTAACATAGATTTCCGGCACCTGTGTGGTGTCGACAGCCGCCATCACTATGTTGGCGTTGAACCGCTCGCCGGGATAGAGCACCGTCTTCTCGGGTATCACAAAGGCGTTGAGCTTGTTGACGCGGATGTCGCGCAAGCCCACGTTGGCCGACAGCGTGTGGAGCACCTCGCCCTCGGCGTAGCGCACGTCGCTCTGCAACTTCGACAGCAGCGTTACGGCGGCCGCCGTCGGCATGTTCTCAAACATATATTCCTGCCAGTTCTTGCCCAGGGTGTTCTCGCCCTTGGGCACGGTGGTCGACAGGTTGGCGGTGATGATGCGCTTCTGCATCGGGTCGGTAACGTAGCCGAGTATGCGTTCGCGATAGCTGTTGATGGCCTCGTAGAGCCTGCGCCCCTTGCCCGTTACTGGTGAGAGCATCACCTCGCCCGCCGCCTCAAGGTTGTCGACGTTGTCGATGTGCGACACGTCGCCCTTTGGGCCGTCGGCCTGGCGCACTATCTCCACCTTCAGGGTCTGGGCGAAGTTGTAGAGCGAGTCGCTCATCTGCTTCACCTCCAAGGCCCGGTCGTACCACTGCTTTACCTTGGCCGGGTTGGCTTTCATCTGTTCCTGCAGATCCTTGAAGATGGCCTCGTTCTGTATGCCCGACGCATTGGTGGTACGCTTGAGGCTCTCCTCCACGATGGAGAAGCCGTTGAGCACCTCGGTTGAGATGTTCAGCGCAAGCATAGCCATCAAGACGACATACATCAAGTTGATCATCTTTTGGCGCGGTGATACAGGTCGCTTCTTTATTGCCATATCTGTTTGTTCTGCTCCTATACGTGTTCAGCTCCAGGATTTGTGGCTCGCATGTTGACGGTCATGGCCTCTATCATGCGGGCGTATATCTTGTTGAGCTGGTCTATTTGCTGGGCCATCTTGCGGGTCTGCTCGTTGATTTCGTCGATGGTGCCCACTTGCTGGCTCGCGGCCTTAAGCTGCATTTCGTATATCTTCGTGATGCCAGTCAGAGTGCGGTTCAGGTTCTCCATCTCCTCGCTGTCGCGGGTCAGCCGCTCGCTCTGCTCGTTCACCTTGCCGAGGGTCTCCACAAGCGTGTTGAGGGCGTCGACATAGTTGGTCTGGGCTTCGGCAAGCTCTGGTGTCTGCTCGCCCTGCTCGGCCACCCACGACGGCTGGCCCACGCCTCCGGCGATGATGGTGGCGGGAGTGCCTGAGGGCTGCCCTGCTGCGGCTGGCTCTGCTGGTTGCGTAGTCTCGCCCGCAGCCGGGGCTTCGCCTGTGAATGGCTGGCCCACTGCCACTACGGGCTGGCCGGCCACTATCACTGTGGGCTGAGGCGACGCCACTGCGGCAGCCACTCCCTCAGCTTGCTCGGCTTCGGGCTGCTCGCCCTCCTCTTCCTCGTCGCCGCCCAAGTGGGTGGGCAGTTCCATGCCGATGGCGGTCTTGTCGAATGGCCGGTCGAAGGCTGACAGGAAGAACACGAAAACCTCAGTGCCCATGCCGATGAACAGCATGAGATTGGCGCCCTTCAGGTGTGTCAGCTTGAAGAGTGTGCCTAAAATCACGATTGATGCGCCCCAGCTGTAGGCATAGTTAAGGAATGTTTGGCCGGGAACGCTGTCCATCCACTTCTGAAGGCGGTAGATGACGTTCAGTTTGCTGTATCTGGTCATTTCTTCTTTTTCTTTGAACTTTTCTTTGCTATTTTTGCGGCCTCGCTCGAGCTGCTGGCCAGGCTGCGCACGCAGCGGAAGCCGATGTAGGAGCGTGGTTGGTTCTGATATTCCCATGTGCGCCAAGCACTGCGTATGTAGCTCTCGGGGTCTTTCCACGAGCCGCCGCGCACGCTCTTCTTCTTCAGCCTGTACGGATCCTCTATGGCCGCCTTGTAGTCGAGCTGCGGGTTGAGGTCGTTCATGGCGTCGACGCCGGCCTCGGTGTAGAGTGTGCTGGTCCATTCAGCCACATTGCCCGCCATGTCGTAGAGGCCGTTGCTGTTGGCCGAGTAGATGCCCACCTTGCTGGTGATCAGGTTGCCGTCCTTGGTGTAGTTGCCGCGGTCGGGCTTGAAGTTGGCGTAGAAACAGCCGTTGCCCGACTTCACGTCCTTGTTGTTCCACGGGAACTCGTCCTGGTTCTTGCCGCGTGCCGCATACTCCCATTCAGCCTCGGTGGGCAGTCGGTAGCGTTGCACGTAGCGGGCCTGGTTGCCGAGCCCCTTGAGCAGATACTCGGTGCGCCAGGCGCAGAAGGCGTTGGCCTGCTCCCACGTGACGCCCACCACGGG
>CAZRSL010000040.1:0-23281 GCA_964602785.1 uncultured Prevotella sp. | reverse complement strand
GAAGTTTTTATTCGCAATCGCAATGTTGCTGGTATCTGTCAGCACTTTCGCGCAGAAGACCATCAGCCAGCAAGAACTCAGAGACCGCGTACAGCTACGCGCGCTCGTCGACAAGTATGCCGTGGAGAGCGACAAGGGCAATCAGGAGGCTTACCGTGAGATATTCGTCAAGAACCTGAACCTGAAAATCTACGCCGGCGGCAACATTACGCAGTTCAACGACGTGGACAGTATGATAAAGGTTTACAAGCAGTCGGGCAAGGCAAAGGTGTCTTTCCACCAAACCGGCCAGCAGTATCTTGACTTCCAGGACGCAACCCATGCAAGCGGAGTCGTTTACCTCACCGCCCTGCTCGTTGACGACAAGGATGTCCCCACGCACATCTATATCCGCTACTATGACAAGTATCAGAAGATGGACGGCCGCTGGTGGATTACCGACCGCGACCAGCACATGCTTTTCGTTGAGCATTAGTCTATGTACGTTTATCTTGCGGTATTGCTCCGCATATTGAGCAATCCTGTAAGCAATGTGTTCCAGAAGCAACTGACTGACGGCAGCGGGCATCATCCCCTTGCCGTCAATTTTACTTCCTACGCATTGCTGTTCATTGCTTGTTTCATCATCTTTGGACTTCGCATTGACTGGACTTCATTCTCTGCAGAGTTTTGGATGTGGTCGGCACTTGCAGGCGTCTTTGGCGGTGTGGGCAACGGCTTCCTCATCCTTGCCCTTCGTGGCGGCGACCTCTCCATTCTCGGGCCTATCAACAGCTACAAGAGTATCATTGGTTTGATAACAGGAATTATACTGCTTGGCGAACTGCCAACGCTGGCAGGATTGGGCGGTATGGCACTCATCATCTTCGGCAGCTATTTTGTTTTCGACACCACCGATGAGGGATTTTCCTGGCGGCTGCTGAGGAACAAAGCTATCCGCTACCGTATTTGGGCGATGGTGCTGACGGCTATAGAGGCTGTGTTCCTGAAGAAAGTCGTGCTGCTCAGTGACACTCCCACAAGCCTTGTCATCTGGTGCGGCTTCGGTATGGTGTTCTCATTTGTTTTCATGAGAGTCATGCGTGTGCCGCTGGTAAAGGACTGGAGAAAAAGCAGCCGTGCCGACATCTTGCGTTATGCGTCATTGGTCTTTTCCATCGGAATGATGCAGTTCACCACCAACTACAGCTTCAAGTACATGAACGTCGGTTATGCCCTCGCGCTTTTCCAGCTCTCCACGCTCGTAAGCATAGCTTTCGGTTACAAGTTCTTCCATGAGACGGGAATACGCAAAAAACTCATCGGCTCACTGATAATGATAGCCGGTTCGGTCATCATCATCCTCTATTAATCTGCGTTTGCGGCAACTATGGTAGTTTCATCTGAAAAATGTGTAGCGGGCAAGTGGAAATATCATCGTAACTTTGCATCGTAATTAAAACGATAAGAATTATGAGCAACATTTTTGAGAAACTTCGCTCAGGCGAACCCGTAGACATGTCGGCACCCGAATATCAGGATGCCATTGAGGAGATGAAACGCTCCACCCATTTATGCGCACGCATCGACGGACTGGCACAGTTCCGTGACGGCACTGAGAACTGGACAAACGAGCTCTTCACTGAGCCTATGGGCGAGAACAGCCACATCACTCCGCCGTTCGTCATCGACTATGGCAACCAGGTCAGGATTGGCAAAAACGTATTTGTCAACCACCATCTGACAATGATGTCGGCAGGCGGCATTACCATCGACGACGGCGTGATGATTGGCCCGAACGTTCAGATTTACACTGACAACCACGACTTTCAGAACCGTATGGTGCTCCGTTGCAAGCCCGTGCATATCTGCAAGAACGCATGGATTGGCGGTGGGGCTATCATCCTGTCGGGGATAACAGTTGGTGAGAATGCAGTTGTTGGATCCGGCGCTGTCGTCACCCATGATGTGGAGCCAAACACAATTGTCGCTGGCAATCCAGCAAGAGTAATCAAAAAACTATGAACTTTCAACTATAAACTTTCAACTATAAACTATAATAATTATGACATACATCACATTGAATGACGGAACAAAGATTCCGCAGCTGGGACTTGGAGTGTATATGATTCAAGGCGACCCGGCAACAGAGAAGGCAGTATCAGAGGCGTTGAAGATTGGCTACCGCCACATCGACACGGCGCATGCCTATCAGAACGAGCGAGGAGTGGGGGCTGCTGTAAGGAAAAGCGGCATACCACGCAATGAGATTTGGATAACCACAAAGCTGTGGCCGTCGGAGTATGGTGAAGGCAAGACGATGGCAGGCATCGACAAGATGCTGCAGCGTCTCGACACCGACTATATCGACCTGCTGCTCTTTCACCAGCAGTTCGGCGACTACCTCGGCGCATGGAAGGACATGGAGAAGGCGGTCAAACAGGGCAAGGTGCGCTCCATCGGCATCTCCAACTTCGAAAGCTCGCGTCTGGAGGAAATCTGCGAGGCGGCAACAATCAAGCCTTCGGTACTGCAAGTGGAGTGCCATCCCTACTGGGCTCAGCACGACTTGAAGAAGCGTGTGGGGAAGTACGGCACAGTCATCGAGAGCTGGTACCCCATCGGCCATGGCGACAAGGGTCTCATCAACGAGCCCGTATTCACACGTCTTGCAGCGAAGTACGGCAAGAGCAACGTGCAGGTTATCCTCCGCTGGCAGATACAGGAAGGCAATATCATCTTCCCCAAGACCACCAACCCTGAGCACATGAAAAGCAACTTCGACATCTTCGACTTCACGCTCACCGACGGGGAAATGGCGGAGATAGCCAGGCTCGACGGCACAAAACGGTTCTACAACGTCAAACTTGAGGATCAGGAACGGATGCTTGGCGCATGGAAACCAGCTGACTAAAGCTTTTTATATAGACTGAGTTATAAAGGAAAATTGTTTTCCGACCGCGCGGAGTGGGAGTTGAATAATAATTCCAGATATGATTATCCGCATTCAGCAGAAAACATCCTAATGCAGGGTGCGGCCCTTGTGGCCGTCCGCAGCACAACCGAAACGCAATGTGGATGCGGACGGCCACAAGGGCCGCACCCTGCAAGAGGTACATTCACTTGCGAAAGTTCTTTATACTTAACAAGGCATCTCTGCCGATAATCATTTTACAGGAAAACAAAGTGTGCCGAATTGCATTCTAAAAGGTTATCTTTTAGCTTGCAATTCGGCTTGTTCTGCAAAGTCATTTGGTATGTTCTGCAATTTTCTTGACTATCAAATATTTGCAGACTTGATTTTTTTTGCGTACATTTGCAGAAAATATCCGACATTGGTTTTATGGATAATTCGTCCTGCATACTATTCAACACCATTCATGATGGAAAGTACCCTTTTGCTTTCCACCAAGATTTTCATGTCCACATCCTTGTCAACAAGGGGACGATGACGTTTTCCGACGGCAAGAGCAAGTTTATTTCAGAGAAGAACGACTTGGTAATTTGGCAGATGTCAAACACCATTCAGGATGTCAGTTACAGCCGTGGCTTCGACGCTGACGTGCTGCTTGCCTCGTCTCAGTTCCTCCGTCATTACAACCCCGAAATGACGTGGGCCACGCGTGGCTATCTTTTCATCCGCCAGCATCCGTCATTCCATCTGACGGGCGAGAACCTGAGGATTATCCACAACGACTTCGAGCAGTTCCGCCTTCGGCTCGCGGCATCAAGCGAGATGTTCAAACTGGAGCTGCTCGGCAACCAGATGCGGATGTTCCTGCTTGATATGTGGGTGGCTTATTCAGAGAGTATGGCGGAAATGAAATCCGACGACAACTCATCACAGATATTCCTACGGTTCGTCAACCTCGTGCAGACGGATTGCCGCAAGCACCGTGATGTGGCCTACTACGCCGACAAGCTCTGCATAACGCCTAAATACCTCTCGCAGGTCAGCAACACCGTTACCAACGTTCCGGCACTGCAATGGATAAACTATTATGCCGGCTTCGAGCTTGTGTCCCTTTTGAGCAACCCCGACCTTACCATTTCCGACATAGCTTTCGACATGGACTTCTCCTCGGCAAACCACCTCACGCGCTACTGCAAGAAAATCCTTGGCGTTACGCCATCAGAGTATAGGAAGAGAAACGAAAAGTGATTTTTTTGTGCCCTTATGAATTATGCGGATTAAGTTGATTGCAAATAAAGTTGCATTTTCCTTGCTTATTATTGCGAAAAAAGCTAAATTTGCACACAGACAAGAAAACATACAAGACCATGCGATATTTAGACCCCCGTGCCGACTTGACGTTCAAGAGGGTGTTTGGCGAGCATCCCGACCTTGTGATAAGTCTGCTCAACGCCCTTCTTCCGCTCGACGACGAGCATCAGGTGAAGAGTGTGGAGTATGTTCCAATAGAGCTTGTGCCCGACAACCCGCTGAAGAAGAACAGCATTGTCGACGTGAGATGCAAAGACGAGTCGGGGCGGCAGTTCCTTGTAGAGATGCAGATGATATGGTCGGAGGAGTTCAAGCAGCGTGTGCTGTTCAACGCCTCCAAGGCATACGTGCGCCAGCTCGACAAGCGCGAGGACTATGAATTGCTGCGCCCGGTCTACTCGCTGAATCTTGTCAACGAGACGTTTGAGCCCGATTTGGAAGGCTACTACCACCAATACGATGTGGCCGACACCGAGCACCCCGACAAGGTGATAGATGGCATACACTTGATATTTGTGGAGTTGCCAAAGTTCAAACCGCAAACATTCTCGGAGAAGAAGATGCAAGTGCTATGGCTCCGCTATCTCACCGAGATGGGCGACGCGCGGAAAGTGCCTCAGGAGTTTCTCGACAACCCCGAGGTGAAGAAGGCTGTGGAAATACTGGAAGAATCGTCCTACACGCCAGCGCAGTTGGAGGGCTACGACAAGTTCTGGGACATTATCAGAACAGAGAAAACCTACTATCGCAGTGCCCGCCGGCGCGGATATGCCGAAGGTGAAGCCGAGGGCGAGGCTAAGGGGCTGGCCGAAGGTGAAGCTAAGGGCTTGGCTAAGGGTTTGGCTAAGGGTTTGGCTAAGGGTTTGGCCAAGGGTTTGGCCAAGGGTTTGGCCGAAGGTGAGGCTAAGGGTTTGGCTAAAGGCCGTGCTGAAGGCGAGGCAAACGGAGCGTTGAAAGAAAAGAAGCGGATGGCCACAAGACTGAAGGCTATGGGAATTGACTTAAAGCAGATAGCTGAGGTAAGCGGCCTTACTCTCGCGGAGATAGACGGTCTTTAGTCTGCCGCGTACTACTATGTTGCCATAATAAAGGCGCACTCCTGATGGGAAGTGCGCCTTTAAAGCCTCCCCCAACCCCTCCAAAGGAGGGGGGATGGACTTTGTGCCGATGCTTACTATTCAGGATTTGGCGCCGAGGCGATTACGCTGAGTGCCTTCGTCACGGTCTCGTCGTCGCTGTTGATCACGTGGAAGTACTCCTGCATGTCCCACAAGTCGCGGGCTGTCAGAGCCTTGAGCTGTCTCTTCAGGTAGGGCACGGTGCGGTCGTATTCGGCCTCATCCTTGGGTTTCACACCCTTGGCCTCTCCGTCCTTCACTATGTCGGCCACGAGCTGGTCGGGCACGTTGTAGTCTTTCAGAAATGAATCGAACTCCTTGTATTTCTCCTTCAGCTGCTTGCGGTTGGCGTCGAGATAGCGGAAGTGGGCTGGCAGGATCACGTTCTTGGCCGCAAGCTGGCGGTGGAAGGGCGTGTACTGCGTGGTGTCGAGCGGCACGAAGTAGTCGGGCATGATTCCGCCGCCACCATAGACGGGGCGGTGCAGCTTCAGCGTGTAGTAGCGCAACGAGTCGGCGAAGTGGATGGAGTCCTGGTTGGTCAGTTCGCCATGCTTCAGCCGGTTCTCGAAGTCCATCTGGTAGTCTTTCAGGTCGCCCTTGGTGTATGGCTTCTGTATGCAGCGGCCGGAGGGAGTGTAGTAGTGGGCCACTGTCAGCCTGATCATCGACTCATCGGGCAGCACTACCGGGCGTTGCACCAGCCCCTTGCCGAAGGTGCGGCGACCCACGATGAAGCCGCGGTCGTTGTCCTGTATTGCTCCAGCCACAATCTCCGACGCCGAGGCCGACAGCTCGTTGACCAGCACCACCACGCGCTCCTTCTTGTAGACGCCGAGCCCGTTGGCTGTGTAGTCGTGGCGACGCACAGTGCGTCCCTCGGTGTAGACTATCATGTCGCCCTTGTGCAGAAACTCGTTGGCTATTGCCACCGCCACCTCAAGATAGCCGCCGCCATTGTCGCGCAGGTCGAGCAGCAGGTCGGTCATGCCCTGGCGGCGCAGCTTGTTGATGGCCTCGGTCAGTTCGTTGTAGGTCTTGCGTCCGAAGCTGCTGAAGCGCACGTAGCCCACGGTAGGAGTGATCATATAGGCGGCCTGGAGCGTCTTGACAGGTATCTTGTCGCGAACGACGGTGAACCGCAGCAGTCCATCCACGCCCGGGCGTACCACGGCGAGGTTGACCTTGGTGCCCTTCTTGCCGCGCAACCGCTTCATTATCTCGCTTTGCGCCATCTTGACGCCAGCTATCGCTGTGTCGTTGACGCTCACTATGCGGTCGCCAGGCAGTATGCCCACCTTCTCAGAAGGGCCGTTCGACGTTGGCGAAATAACCACGAGGGTGTCCTCCACAATGCTGAACTGCACGCCGATGCCCTCGAAGTCGCCCTGCAGCGGCTCGTTCATGGCCTTGGTCTCCTTGGCGTCGGTATAGGAGGAGTGCGGGTCGAGCTTCTCCACCATGCCACGGATGGCGTCCTCCACGAGTTTCTGTTCGTTGACGGTGTCGACATACATCGACTTGATGGCTTGCTCGGCCATTTCCAGCTTCACGAGTTGCGTCTTAGAGCCGAAGTTGAAGGCTTGTCGGCGTTGTGGCAGCCGCTGTGCCATCATGGTGAGGGGGCACGCCATCAGCAGTGCGACCAAAACGACTGTTATATTCTTTGTTTTCATCATCATTTTTTTGTTTGTTTTTGTGGTATCATCCAGCTGTAGTCCTTGCCGAACTGCTTTAGCTGGCGCACGGCGGTGGACGAGATGCTCCCGAATTGTGGCTCGGTGAAGAGCAGCAGCGTCTCCACCCCGCCAAGGCGGCGGTTGAAGTCGGCCTGCACGCGCTCATACTCGAAGTCCAAGGTGTTGCGCACGCCCTTCACTATGAAGCGGGCGCCCACGCGGTGGGCCAGGTCGACGGCGAAATCGCTGTAGGCCACCACCTCTATCCTCGGCTCGTCGCTGTAGAGCGAGCGGATGGAGCTGATGCGCTCATCGATGCTGAATTCGTAGTGTTTCTCCGGATTGTGGCCCACGCCTATCACGAGACGCGAGAACAGCGGCAGCGCGCGCCTGACAATCGAGTCATGCCCCGTGGTGAACGGGTCGAAGCTGCCCACAAAGAGTCCTGTGTTTTCCATTGTCCTGAATTAGAATAGTGATGGTTGCATTATGTCGCCGTTGTATGGGTTGCGCCCCAAGTGCTTGTAGGCCAATGGCGTAACCATTCGGCCTCGGGGCGTGCGCTTGATGAAGCCCTCCATGATGAGGAACGGCTCGTAGACCTCCTCCACCGTGCCCGCGTCCTCGCCGATGGCGGTGGCGATGGTGCCGATGCCAACAGGACCGCCACGGAACTTGTCGATAATGGTGAGCAGGATTTTGTTGTCGGTCTCGTCGAGGCCATATTCGTCGATGTTGAGAGCCTTCAGCCCAAGCGACGCTATCTCGGCTGTGATGCGGCCATTACCCTTCACCTGGGCGAAATCCCTAACACGGCGCAGCAGCGAGTTGGCAATGCGCGGCGTGCCACGGCTGCGGCGGCTGATTTCGGCTGCCGCATCGTCGTCGATGGGCACCTTGAGCAACCGTGCCGAGCGAATCACTATCTTTTTCAGCGTCGCCGGGTCGTAGTACTCCAAGTGCAGGTTGATGCCGAAGCGAGCTCGGAGCGGAGCGGTGAGCAGACCGCTGCGTGTGGTGGCTCCTATCAGCGTGAATGGGTTGAGGTCGATCTGAATGGAGCGCGCCGACGGGCCTTTGTCTATCATTATGTCGATGCGGTAGTCCTCCATGGCCGAGTAGAGGTATTCCTCCACCACAGGCGAGAGGCGGTGAATTTCATCGATGAATAGCACATCCTTTGGCTCGAGCGAGGTGAGTATGCCCGCCAGGTCGCCCGGCTTGTCGAGCACGGGGCCACTGGTTATCTTGAAGCCCACGCCCAGCTCGTTGGCAATGATGTTGCTCAGTGTGGTCTTGCCGAGGCCTGGAGGCCCGTGCAGCAGTGTGTGGTCGAGCGGCTCGCCGCGATATTTGGCAGCCTCGACAAACACTCTGAGGTTGTCCACCACCTTCTTCTGACCGCTGAAGTCGTCGAAGCGCAGCGGGCGAAGGGCGTTCTCAAATTCTTTCTCAGCCGCGCTGATGTGTTCTTCCCTTATGTCGAAATCGTCGTTCATATAATATATTAATGTTCTATGGGTTCTGTTTTCAGTATTTGCCGCGTCTGCTCCATGATGGCCGTGAGCTCATCGACGGTGTTGGCGCGGAGCATCGCTATCCGGGTGGGTCTGAAGTTGGCAATGCCTTTGAAGATTGGGCTTGCCGCAAGGTGCCGGCGAGTGTGTAGAATGCCACGGTATTCGTCGATGCGCTCCACGTTGATGCGCAGTTGCTCCTTCAGCACGTCCATCTTCTGGTCGATGGTGAGTGGCGGGGGCAGTTGCAACTCGGGATGTACCGCACGCATCATTTCTTGGAATATCCATGGCTGACCGAAAGTGGCGCGACCCACCATGACGGCGTCGACACCGTAGTTGTCGAAAGCCGCGCGGGCCTCTTCGGGCGTTGTAATGTCGCCGTTGCCGATGATGGGGATGGTTATGGCGGGGTCGCGCATCACCTGGCCTATCAGCGTCCAGTCGGCCTGACCCGTGTACATCTGACTGCGCGTGCGGCCGTGGATGGTCAGGGCGCTGATGCCGCAGTCTTGCAACTGACGTGCCAACTCGGTGATGATGAGGTGCTCCTTGTCCCAACCGAGGCGTGTCTTCACCGTTACAGGCACACTGACGGCCTTGACCACAGCCCTCGTGATGTCGAGCATGAGCGGAATGTTGCGCAGCATGCCAGCGCCAGCCCCCTTCCCTGCCACCTTCTTCACTGGGCAGCCGAAGTTGAGGTCGATAATGTCGGGCTTGGCCTGCTCCACTATCCGTGCCGCCTCAACCATCGAGTCGACGTCGCGCCCGTAGATCTGTATGCCCACGGGCCGCTCCTCCTTGAGGATGGTCATCTTGTCCATCGTCGACTTTACGTTGCGCACAATGGCGTCGGCGGAGACAAACTCAGTGTAGACCATGGCAGCCCCAAACCGCTTGCAGAGCATGCGGAAGCCTATGTCGGTTACGTCCTCCATCGGCGCGAGAAACAGCGGCCGAGACCCAAAGTCGATGTTGCCTATTTTCAATTTCGAATTACTAATTTCTAATTACTAATTACTAATTTTGAATTACTAATTGTGTGGCAGTAACTTATTGCCTCCAACTCTCAACTATTAACTTTCAACTATCAACTATCAACTTTCAACTTTTAACTTTCAACTTTTAACTTCCAACTTTCAACTTTTAACTTATCAAATGATAACTCCCACCAGCATACGGTTTCACCACCCCCTTCATCTCCAGCTCGAACAGGAGCGACATCAGCTTGCCCACAGGCATGCCAGTTTTCACCGCCATCACGTTCACCTGCAAGTCGTTGGTGTCGCGCAGCATGTCGACTATACGCCTTTGGTCGTCGTTGAGGTTGGGGAAGAGTTGCCGCTCTATGCCTTGCTGCTCGGCCTGCACCTGCACAGTCGAGTTTTCCCAGCCCATCTCCTTCAGCAAGTCGTCGGCCGAGGTGATGAGGCGTGCGCCATTGTCGCGTATCAGGTTGTTGCAGCCCTCACTGTAGGGAGCCTTCACCGGACCTGGGAATGCCACCACGCTGCGCCCGTAGTCGTTGGCTATGCCACAAGTGATGAGGCCGCCACCCTTGGCCGCACTCTCCACGAGCACCGTGGCGTCTGAGCAGCCAGCCACGATGCGGTTGCGGCGCACAAAGTTCAGTTTGTCTGCCTTGGTGCGGGTGAAGTATTCTGTCAGCAGTCCGCCCTGTCCCACCATCTGGTTGGCGGTGTCGCGGTGGGCGGGCGGATAGAGCTCGTCGAGGCCGTGGGCCAGCACTCCCACCGTCTGCAGCCCGCAGTTGAGAGCATTGCGGTGGGCGCAGATGTCAACACCGTAGGCCAATCCGCTCACCACGAGCACGTCGGGGCACATTGCCGACAGCCCCTGCATCAGGTCGCGCACCAAATCCTGCCCATAGCGCGTGCACCGCCGCGTGCCCACCACATTTATAATGTGGCGGCAGTTCAGGTCGGCATTGCCACGATAGAACAGCACCAGTGGCGCATCGGCGCAGTGGCTGAGTCGTTGCGGATAGTCCTTGCCGCCTATCACCAACTGCCTGATGTCTTTGCGGCGGTCGAACTCCAATTCCTCTTCCACCCAGCCCATCTGTCCGTCAGCGTCCCTAACCATGGCCACGAGCCTCGGCGAGGCCTCTGGCACTATGTCCTGCAGGTCGTCCTTGTGTTCGATGATGGCCGCCACCGACCCTAACCGCTCCCACAGCGTGTGGAGCACGGCGGCGTGGAAAAATCCGGCGCGGGCCAGCGCCATGGCAGCCATTGTCTCTTTCTCGTTGTTCATATCGCTGTGTCGTTGTCGGAGTGGAGCAATGGGGCGAAGGCTCGCTCGTAGTCGTCGCTCAGCCCGAGCCGTCCGTTGATGAGTGTTACTATCGTCACGTCGGAATGGAAGCACAGCACCATGTCGCTTGCGCGGTAGATGTCGTGCTTGAAGATGTAGCGTATGCCCTTGCGCTCTAGATTGACACACGAGAGGAACTCGTCGTCGCATCGGAGTGGCGACTTGTATTCCAGCGTCATCCTCGCCACCACAGCGTCAGCCCCTTTCTCGTGCATTGCAGCGAAGCTGAGGCCCAGACTGCGCAGGAACAGGTGGCGAGTGTGCTCGGTGTAGTGCAGGTAGTTGGCGTTGTTCACTATGCCCTCGATGTCGCACTCATAGTCGCGCACCTCCATCTTGGTCTGAAACAGGTATTTCTTTTCCATCGTCGTGCTTATTTCATTTTCAAATAATCGTAGCCGAAGCGGCAGCGCAGACAATCGCGCCGGTCGCAGTATTGCTTCTTAAGTTGCAGCAGGGCCTGACTGTCGCCCGCCGACTCCACGGGGAGGCCTACCTCCTGCCACATACGCGTGACATTGTTGTCCTCAGCTTTCAGCTCTTCCAGCATGTCGAAGCTGCGGTCGCACAATCGTTCGTCGCCAGTGGCTCGGCCGTAGGCGAAGAGCGTGGGCACAACGGTGTTGATGAGCACCACGTTGAGCGAGGCTGCCGACAGCTTCTTGTCGCTCTTCTTGCTCTCCACGCCAAAGGTGTAATGGTTCTGCCAGTAGTGCGTAACGCCGACGGAGAGCAGACGGCGGGCCTCGGCGGTGGTTGTGCACTCCAACACACTGTCGATGCCAGCGCGGTGGAGGCAGTACAGACTGGCCAACTGGGCTATGCGTATGTGGGGGAAGTTCTGTGGTCTGAGCCTCAAGTACTTCCACAGCTTCCCATCCATCGGTTCGAGCTGGAACTTATGCCGCAGGTAGCTGTACTCGCCGCGCAGCTGCCGCAGATATTCGTCGGCAAGGGCCTCCTCGCGGTGGCTCTTGGGCAGCGCGTCGTCGCTGAGCAGTCCGGCCTGCCCCAGGAAGATGGCCTCCACCTGCAGCGGATTGTCGCTGTGGTGGGCCACGCTCTGCAGTGGGATGTGGGCCGCCCACTCCTCAAAGGCGTCGCCGTTGATGCCGAAGCCGAAGTTGCGGGCCAGAGTGGCGAAGTAGGCGTCCTGCCACGACCCGTTGGCATGTTTCAGCCGCTGCGCTATGGCCTCGGTCTTCTGTTCTAACCGCTCGGTCTGCAGCGCGCTCATCCACGAGTGCACCTCCAGTCTGGTCAAGTCGGGTATTATCCTGTAGCAGGGCGGATACTTCTCGGTGGTGAGCAGCCGCTGGTAGTTGTCGACCACGGTCTGCGGCACACTGAGCACCATCTGCGGCATGTGCTGCCCCGAAGAGGTCGTGGCCTCGGCGTCGGCCACCCCAACGACGTGGAGCACCACGTTGTCGTAGTGCGGATCGCGGTCGTGGCCATGCAGAAACCAGTCTGACGCTCGGTCGTGGATTTCCACATTGCCCACCCATAGCACACCGCCTATCCTGACCTTTGCGTTGAAGAAGTCGGGGCCGGCGTTATAGTTGTGCAGTCCGGGGTCGATCACCTCCACCTCCCGGCCGTCGGTGGTGGCCAGCGGGTCGAGGGGAAACATGCGGTGTTTCCATACGTAGTGCAGCAGTTGCTCCATTGTTGTTGTGGCATTCTGTGTCTTGAAGTGCAAAAATACGCAAAATATCTTATATCGGTGCATAATTCAATTAAACATTTTCATATTTTGCACATTCGGGGGTGGTTTCTTTGGAAAAAAATATATACATTTGCACCGTTTTAAAACATTACCGACGATGAAGATAGCACTTATAGGCTATGGCAAGATGGGCCATATCATTGAGCAAATAGCCCTGAGCCGGGGGCATGAGATAGTGTGCAAGATTGACATTGACAACCAGGACGACTTCGACAGTCCCGAGTTCGAGAGCGCCGACGTGGCCATTGAGTTCACCAATCCCACAGCCGCCTACGGCAACTACCTCAGAGCCTTCAAGCACAACGTGAAGGTGGTGAGCGGCTCCACGGGATGGATGGCCGACCACAAGGCCGACGTTGAGGCACTGACCAAGGATGGCCGCCAGACGCTGTTCTGGGCCAGTAACTTCTCGGTGGGCGTGGCGATATTCTCTGCCGTCAACCGCTATTTGGCCAAAATCATGGACCGATTTCCACAGTACGACGTGAGCCTGACCGAGACCCACCACATCCACAAGCTCGACGCGCCCTCCGGCACCGCCATCTCACTGGCTGAGGACATCTGCGACAACCTTGGGCGCAAGCGGACGTGGAAGATGGGCACCACAACGTGGGACGATGGTCGCGTGGAAGGCACCGAGGATCACCAGCCCGACGAACTGCTCGTCAACAGCGTGCGCCACGGCGAGGTGCCCGGCATCCACACCGTCAGCTACGACAGCGAGGCCGACGAGATACAGATCACCCACAACGCCCACTCGCGCAAGGGCTTCGCCCTCGGAGCTGTGCTCGCAGCCGAGTTCACACAGACCCACAGCGGTCTGCTCACCATTAGCGATATGTTTAAGTTTTAACAGTTTATAGTTTGGAAGTTTATAGTTTATAGTTGAGGATTCACTATTTGACGTCAACTTCCAAAGTCATCAAAGACCCAAATTAAAAAACTTCAATCTTCAAATTACAAACTTTCAAACTATAAACTCAAAAACTATAAACTCAAAAACTATAAACTCAAAAACTATAAACTTCCAAACTATAAACTGATAAAATGATCGACAAGGAAAAGGCCAAGCTCAACATGAAGAAGCAATGGCTGAAGTTCGGAATAGTCATTGTCCTCTACGCCCTCTTCATCGTTTGGGTGGCGCCACGAAGCATCGTGGGATGGCTGCTGACGCTGGTTGGCGCCCTGTTCTTCTTCGATGTCTACATCACGAAGAAGGTGAACTGGCAGTGGTGGAAGAACTCCGAGAAGCCCGTGCGCGTAACCATGAGTTGGGTCGACGCCATCATCTTCGCCCTCGTGGCCGTCTACTTCATCAACCAGTTCCTCTTCCAGAACTACGTCATCCCCTCCAGCTCGCTCGAGAAAAGTCTGCTGACGGGCGACTACCTCGCAGTGTCGAAAGTGAGCTACGGCCCGCGCATACCGCAGACACCGCTCTCCATGCCGCTGACGCAGCACACGCTGCCGCTCTTCGGCTGCAAGAGCTACATCGAGTGGCCGCACTGGGACTACCGCCGCATGAAGGGGCTGGGCAACGTGCAGCTCAACGACATCGTGGTGTTCAACTTCCCGGCCGGCGACACCATAATGACCGACCAGAAGCACCAGGCCGACGACTACTACCGCACGGTCTACATTCTCGGTCTGTCGGCCCTCAACACCGACGGCGACCTGCCTTATCTGCCGTCGCTGTCGCCATTGGAGCAGCGTGCCGTCTTCGACAAGGCCTACGCCATAGGCCGCTCCTACATTGCCGGCAACGCGGGTGAGTATGGCGACATAGGCCACCGGCCCACCGACCGCCGCGAGAACTACGTGAAGCGATGCGTGGGCTTGCCGGGCCAGACGCTGCAGATAAAGGACCGCATAGTCTACCTCGACGGCAAAGCCAACAAGGAACCCGACAATGTGCAGTATTCCTACTACGTGAAGCTGCGCCAGAACCTGCCCGACGAGCTGATGCGCGAACTCAACATATCGATGGAGGACCTGACCACGCTCAACCAGTTCGGCTTCATGCCGCTGACCAAACGGGCCGTCAACGCACTGCGCAAGCGCACCGACCTGGTGCAGAGCATACAGCTCGACACCGACCCGCCGCAGGGCGACCTGCTCTATCCGCTCAACGCCTGGACGGGATGGACGCGCGACAACTACGGCCCAATATGGATTCCGAAGAAGGGTGAGACGCTGAAACTGACATTGGCCAACCTGCCGATGTACGAGCGGTGCATCAAGGTGTATGAGAACAACGACCTCGAGGTGAAGGACGGCAAAATCTACATCAACGGCAAGCCCGCCACAAGCTACACGTTCAAGATGGACTACTACTGGATGATGGGCGACAACCGCCACAACTCGGCCGACTCGCGCTACTGGGGTTTCGTGCCCGAGGACCACGTGGTGGGCAAGCCAATATTCATCTGGTGGAGCAGCGACCCCGACCGCCATGGCTTCAAGGGCATCAGGTGGAGCCGCCTGTTCCGTATGGTCGACAACATAAAATGACAAGATGAGGTGCTTGCTGTCGTCGGCCTACGCCGCGCCTGTGCAGTGGTGGCAGAAGCTCTGCCGCTACGACGAGGTGCTGATAGAGAACTGCGACAGCTATGTGAAGCAGACCTACCGCAACCGCTGCCTGATAGCCACCACGGCGGGCACGCAGGCACTCACCATACCCGTCGGCCACGGCACGGCCATGGGCCGCGACATCACCATCAGCGACCACGGCAACTGGCGCCACCTCCACTGGCAGGCCCTCACGTCGGCCTACGGCGAAAGCCCGTTCTTCGAGTTCTTCGCCGACGAGCTGCAGGAGTTCTACACCCGGCAGTGGCCCACGCTCTACCAGTTCAACCTCGACCTCACCATGGCGATATGCCACTGGCTCGACATAGAGCCGCACTTGCAGCTGACAACAAGCTATGTGGCAGCCGATGATGTGCCGTCCGACGTGGTCGACCTGCGCGAGGCGATACGCCCGAAGCACCCGCTGCCCGACCCCGATTTCGCCCCGAGGCCCTACTGGCAGGTGTACCAGCGCAAAAACGGCTTCCTGCCCAACCTGAGCATCTTCGACCTGCTGTTCAACGAGGGGCGCGAGGCGGTGCTATGGCTATATAAATAAATATGTTTATCCGCCTACAGCAGAAATCATCCGAATGCAGGGTGCGGCCCTTGTGGCCGTCCGCATCCACATTGGTATGTGCGGCGGACGGCCGCAAGGGCCGCACCCTGCAATAGGTACATTCATTTGCGAAAGATCAAGCCTCTCCAAGGCTTCTCTGTCGGTTACGGATAATCATTTAAATAAATAAGAAAAAGGAAAGATTGTGATGAAGGTTTTGCTGCTTTTGATAATGTTATCGCTTCCTTCTGCCGCACGGGCGCAAGTGAAAGGCGTGGTGGTCGACATAGAGACCGGCCTGCCCGTGCGCAACGTGAAGATATACACCAACACCAACAAGGTTGCCACCACCGACTGGAGTGGCCACTTCTCGCTGCCCTACGCATTCGAGAGCGTTACGCTGAGCAACAGCAACTACCTGCAGCGGGTGATGAACCGCTCCGAACTGACCGACACTGTGGCCCTGCTGCCCATGGCCCACATGCTCGAGGGCGTTACTATCTATGGCCGCAAGCCCAACTACAACCACTTCAAGCCCGACAACCTCGACCTGAAGCTGGCCGCGCCACACCCGGCTGGAATAAACCTGCTCGACCTCTTCGGCAAGCTCTTCCGTTCGAAGAAAGAGAAGCAGCACGAACGACTCATGGAAGTGCTCAAGAATTACTGAGCCAACACTGACAGTGATTGCCGAAAATGAACGGGATTTGTGATCCAGTAATTCACAGTAATTCTACAGTAATTGACCAGTAATTAATCAATTTTCGGAAGTAATGCCATGTACTGTGATTAAGCCCAAATCGGTCATTAGGAACAGATGATGCCAGAGGCATCACCGCTCCATAACCGTGGGTGCTTGCACCCACGGAATCACGGGCTCTCCAAACAATCGACCCTATCGGGGTCGCCCCTCTGTGTCAGGGAGTTGCAAAGTTGTGTAAGTACGGCGACCCCGATAGGGTCGGAGAATAGACATTCCACTTACCGAGGGTGCAAGCACCCTCGGTTATGGAGCGGTGATGTCTCCGACATCATTTTTTTGAAAGACGCTTCCTAATGACCGATTTGGGTTAAACATATTTCAATACGTAGGGGCATGATTTATCATGCCCGAAACACTGAATTATTGCTTATGACGGGCATGATAAATCATGCCCCTACGATTTCACAGCCATTGGCTTACAATGAATTATGTTCTGAAACTTAAATATTTACAACTCACAAAGAGACAGATGTTCCTGATAATTACTGTGAATTACTGGATAAAGAAAACGGCCGGAGCGTTGATCCAACTCAACACTCCGGCCCAAAAACAATATTCCCTTAACTAAACCTAATTACTTATAAGCGTCATTCTGAGTGATGACGTCAGGATTCTGGTCGATCACCGACTGCGGAATCGGGAGCAGAAGCTGGTCGTCGCTGGTGAGCGTGCAAGGCTTGGCCTCGTTGATGCGCTGGTAGGCATTGCCATAGCGCAGCAGGTCGAACAAGCGATGGAACTCGCCCGCGAACTCCACGCGCTCCTCGTGCTGCACAGCCTTGTCGACAGTGTTGTACTCGCTTGGGTAGCCATCAGCACCGTATGCGGGCAGACCAGCTCGGGCGCGCACCTCGTTCATGTAGCGTGGGTCGCCAGTGGCCTCGGTGAGCATGAGCAGCACGTCGGCATAGCGCAGGATGATGAAGTTGCTGTTGCCAGCCTCGGTCAGACCGTCCTTCTCTGCGCCCTGATCCCACCACTTGATGTAGAACATGTCGTTCATGTGGGTTCCGCTGGCATCTTCGTAGCCCTGCTGGATGGAGGCGTCGAGGCGCGGGTCGCCCGTCTCAAACTCGTTGACGAGATCCTGCTGCACCTGGTTGCCGCCCATGCCCCAAGCACTGATGATGCGGTTGTCGAGCGGGGTGAAAATGGCGAAGTACTTGCTGTAGGGGTTCGACTTGCCACCAAGGTACTGCACCTCGAAGATCGACTCGGTGGAGTTCTTCTTGGTGTTGTCCCAAAGATCCTTATAGTTGGACACGAGCGAGAACTTGCCGTACTCCTTCATCAGCACGGTCTGTGCGTTCTGCTTGTCGCCCATAGTCAGATAGACCTTGCCGAGCAGAGTGTTGGCGGCATCGCTTGTGGCGGCGCCGGCGAAGCGCTCACCGCTCTTGGCGGGCAGGTTGTCGGCTGCGAACTGCAGATCCTCGATGATGGCCTGATAGACCTCAGCCTTCGGGGTGCGTCCCATCTGGAAAGCCTCGCTGGCATCGACAGGCTTCAGCACCAGTGGCACATCGCCGTAGGCGCGAACGAGGTCGAAGTAGTAGAGGGCGCGCAGGAAGCGGCACTCGCCCTGTATCTGAGTCTTCTTCTCCACGTCGGTGCCCTCAATCTTGTTGAGCACGTTGTTGATTTTGAACATCGACTCATAGTAGGAGTTCCAGAATTCCAGCGACATGGCGTTGGCAGTGGTGACGTTGACGTGGTTCGACAGCGCGATCTTGTCGCTGAAGTCGCCGGCCGTCTCGTTGCAATAAGCGTTGTCGGAGGCGCACTCGCCAAAGTATGACGGGAGCGACTGCGGCCCATAGATTGTGTAGAGGGTGTTGTAGACGGAGTTCATGGCCGTCTCGAAGTCATCCTCGGTCTTGTAAAATCCGTTCTCGTTGGCCTGTGAGATAGGCGACAGGTCGAGGAAGTCGCTGCACCCCGTCATGCCGATGGCCACGCAGAACATCAAAATATACTTAATCTTTTTCATTGTGTTTCTGTCTTATAAGTTCCGATTTAGAATGTCAGGTTGATGCCGAAGGAGCATGTAAACGGCGTAGGATAGGCACCGTAGTCGTAGCCCACGCGATAACCGGTCTGGAACGTTGAGTTCTCAGGGTCGTAGTTGCTGTAGTCGGTGTGTACATACACGTTCTCGAGGTTGCAGTAGATGCGGAGGTTGGAGATGCCCACCTTGTTGACGAGCTGACGCGGGAAGGTGTAGCCCAGGCGGATGTTCTTCAGACGCCAGAATGAGCCGTCCTCAACCCAGTAGCTTGAGCTCTGGCCTTCAACGCCGATGTAGGTGGTGCGAGGCTTCGGGGTGATGCCGTCGCCAGGATTCTCGTCGCTGCGCCAGAAGTTGTAGACGCGCTTGTAGGCGTTGCGGTCGCCGTTGAACTCACCAAGGAAGCGAGCGTTCTGGTTCATGATTTCGCCGCCCTCAGAGCCGGTGAGCATGAACGAGAAGTCGAAGCCCTTATAGGTGAAGGTGTTGGTCATGCCCCAAGTGAAGTTTGGCTGGTAGTTGCCAAGGATGACGCGGTCGTCAGCAGTAATCTTGCCGTCGCCATTGGCGTCGAGATACTTCGGGTCGCCGGCCTCGCTGCCCGATGGAGCGCTCCATCCGGCATTGCCGTTGTTGTAGCCGTTCTGCTGCAGCTGGTTGTACTCGGCAGTGCTGAGCACGCCCACAGCCTTGTAGCCAAAGTAGTTGCCGATGGGCTGTCCGACCTCGGTCTTCGAGATGGCCGAGTTGGTGTTGACATAGATGGGATCGTCGTTCTGTCCGAGCTTGAGCACCTTGTTGCGGTTGGCCGAGATGTTGAAGTCGGTGGTCCAGGTGAACTCGCCCACGAAGTTGTGGCTGTTCAGGTTGAACTCAATACCTTGGTTGCGCAGCGAGCCCACGTTGTCGAGCTGTGTCTGGAAGCCAGTGAGCACTGGGATAGGCACGTTCAGAAGCAGGTCGTTAGTGCGCGAGTAGTAGAGGTCCAAGCTACCACCGAGGCGGTCGCGGAGCACTGAGAAGTCGATACCGAAGTTCACCTGCCATGTCTTCTCCCATTTCAGCTTTGACGATGGCTTGGTGTTGGTGTACATGCCCTGTGCTGTGGCACCGTCGACGACGTAGGAGCTGTAGTCGAGCAGACCGATGGCACCGTAGTTGTCGATCTGGTTGTTACCGGTCTGGCCGTAGCTGAGGCGGAACTTCAAGTTGTTGAGCCAGTCGACGTTGTTGGCCAGGAAGTTCTCCTCGCTGGCACGCCAAGCGAGCGATGCTGATGGGAAGTAACCCCAGCGGTTGTCCTTGCCGAAGCGCGAGCAACCATCGGCACGTATGGCGGCGCTGGCCAGATACTTGCCCTTGTAGGCGTAGGTGGCACGGGCCAGATAGGAGATGATGCTCCACTCGGTCTTGGTGGTCGAGCCGCTGTTCACCTTGCCGGCGTTGAGCGTGTGGACCATGTCGTTAGGATAGTTGTTGGCGCTCATTGTGCTCAGCTCGAGGGTCTGCTTCTGCATGGTGTAGCCGAGGAGGCCCGTCACGCTGTGGTCGCCGAAGGTCTGGCTGTAGTTGAGGGTGTTCTCCCAAGCCCAGTTGAACTGGCGCAGGGTCTGGAACGAGCCTGTTGCGGCCACCCATCCTGAGTAGCCCCAATCCTGACCCTCATTCCAGTAGCTGCTGTAGTGGGTGTCCTCGTTGTCGGCGTTGATGGCTGAGCGGAACACGAGGCCGTCGATGATCTTCCAGTCGACGTAGGTGTTCATGAGCTGGGTGTTGGTGCGCTGGTCCTTCTTCATCTCGCGGGTGAGCGAGTAGGGGTGCCAGAGCTGGAAGCCATATTTCACGAAGGTGTGCCATATAGACTCAGGATCCTTGAAGCCCAGCGAGCCGGTCTCGACGCGCAGCGGGAATATAGGGTCGCTCTGGCAAGCCAGCGACACGGCGTCGGATTTGCCAGAGAGGCCCTGCGGCTTAGTCTTGCTCTGGGTCATGGCCAGCTTCATGGCGAAGCTCACGTGGTCGTTGAACTTGTGGTTGATGTTGCTGCGGAAGCTGTAGCGCTGGTAGGGGTTCTCGTCGACCACACCATCCTGGTTCAGATAGTTGGCGCTGATCATGAACTGCGTCTTCTCGGAGCCGCCGCTTGCGCTCACCTGCACGTTGTGGGTGTAGGCTGTGTGGAGCAGCACGTCCTGCCAGTCGGTGCCGTCGCCGATGCGGTCGAGCCACTCCTGGTCGGAGAACTCATCGGGGACGTAGTACTTGGTGTAGCTGCTGGTGCGCGTCAGGTTGGGGTTGCTCTTCAAGTCTGTGGCGTAGGTGTTGTTGCGTGCCGCTGTCTCGAACTCAATCCACTCATGGGCGTTCATCATGTCGATCTTGCGGGTAACTTTCGAGATGCCGAACTCATAGTTGACGTCCACCTTTGTCCTGCCGGCCTTACCGGTCTTGGTAGTGATGATCACAACACCATTGGCGCCACGCGAACCATAGATGGCTGCCGAGGATGCGTCCTTGAGCACCTCTATGCTCTCGATGTCGTTCGGGTTGATGTTGTTCAGTGGGTTGCGGTTGGCCTCCTGGAAGTTGCTGCCGTTGGTGCCGGTCGACGATGTGCCGTCCTCCAATGGTATGCCATCAATCACGTAGAGAGGCGATGTGCCGGAGTTGATCGACGACATGCCACGCACCTTCACCGTAGGCGCCATGCCAGGTGCGCCCTGTGTGGTGGTGATGTTGACGCCCGACACCTGTCCGGCCATGCTCTGGAGAGCGTTGCCGTAAGGGCGGTCCTTCAGTTGGTCGGCGTTCACCTGCGAGATGGAGCCGGTCAGGTCGCGCTTCTTGGCGGTGCCGTAGCCGATTACCACCACGTCGTCGAGGCCTTGCACGTCAGGCTCCATGCTGACGTTGGCTCCCGCCGTTGTCTGCATGTCCTTGTAGCCTGTGTAGCTGATTGTCAGAGGAGTGCCCTTGGGCACGTTGATGGTGTAGTTGCCGTCGATGTCGGTGATGGTGGCTTGGCCGCCCTTAGCCCTGACCGTAACGCCAATCAGAGGCTCACCGTTTTCGTCAACCACATGTCCCTTCACGACGCCGTCCTGCTCCTGCACTGCCTGCCGCGGGGCGGCGTTGGCGGTCTGAGGCATACAAACGGCGAATCCCATCGCGATGAGAGGTGCCACAAGCACCTTCACACCACTGGTAACTGCTTTCTTGTTCTTCATTTGTTAACGATTAAGGGTTTTACTTATTTTAGGTACGTTCTCTTATCTACGGATTAAACGTTTGAATATGCGTTTCGTAACCACATTTTCAAGAAAATTTTTAAAAAAGATGAAAAAGTTTTTGCTGATGGCTTAAAATGTACAATCCGTATGCAGGGTGCGGCCCTTGTGGCCGTTCACATCCACATTGTGCATCAGTGCGGCGGACGGCCACAAGGGCCGCACCCTGCAAGAGGTACACTTTGCGAAAGATGAGTTGTTATTTAACCCAAATCGGTCATTAAGAAGCGGCGTTCAAAAAATTGATGTCGGAGACATCATCGCTCTATAACCGAGGGTGCTTGCACCCTCGGTAAGTGGAATGTCTATCCTCCGACCCTATCGGGGTCGCCGCACTTGCACATCTTCACAACTCCATGATACAGAGGGGCGACCCCGATAGGGTCGATTGTTTGGAGAACCTATTATTCCGTGGGTGCAAGCACCCACGGTTAAGGAGCGGTGATGCCTCCGGCATCATCTGCTTCCATCGACCGATTTGGGTTTAATGTGCATCATCCATGGACAGGATCCACTTGCAGTGGCCGTCCCTTGTGGCGGCCATCATTAATGTTCGACCTATTTTCTAAGCGGTTGTGACATTGTTTTATGGCCGCCACAAGGGACGGCCACTACAAGTGGATACTGTCTGTGAATAATATTGGGTCTACAAGTGGATACTGTCTGTGAATAATATTGGGTCTTCTGGCATTTGTGATAATAACAACTGATGAGGCTTCCAGGCTCAATGCCATAGCGCATCACTTCAAAAGTCGGATGAACCTATTAAGGTTCTCATAAGGCTTTTCTGCCAATCGCGGAGTTATCCTCAATTCTCAAATCTCAATCCTCAATCCTCAATCCTCAAATCTCAATCCTCAATCCACAAAAAAAGGAGCGTGACGGTCTCACGCTCCCACCCTATATTTAGTTTACACCTCCTGGGCAAATAAATAATGTTGACTATAATAAATAATGTGTGCCTCCCGGTGGAGGGCACTGGCCGACCCGTCTGTGGGGGCGGCTGCGGCGTGGCGCTTAGAGTTCCTCGGCGTCGCGCAGCTTCTGCACGTAGATGGCATGCTCCATCTTGAGGCGCTTCTTCACCGACGGCTTGTCGTACTGCTGGCGAGCGCGAAGCTCCTTGATAACGCCTGTACGCTCAAACTTACGCTTGAATTTCTTCAAAGCCCTCTCGATGTTCTCGTTGTCCTTAACTGGTACAATAATCATGCTTTTTGTCTTTTGATTTTAATAGTTCAACAATGTTTCGGGCTGTTCGCCCTTTCTTTTTCGGGTGCAAAATTACTGCTTATTCGCCAAACTTCCAAATGTTTATGCGAGTTTTTTTGAAAGAGTAATGGAGTAGGGGAGAAGGGAGTATGGAGTAATTAGCATTTCAGGTTTCGGAGGAACTTAATCCCAAATCGGTCGTTAGATGCAGATGATGCCGGAGGCATCACCGCTCCATAACCGTGGGTGCTTGCACCCACGGAATCACAGACTCTCCAAACAATCGACCCC
>CAZRSL010000039.1:0-23731 GCA_964602785.1 uncultured Prevotella sp. | reverse complement strand
ACACCCCAGTCTTCGCCCTGCTTGACTGGGGCTATTGACACTTTAGTCTCTTCGAGACTATTCCCGCCACATTCTTGTACTGGTCTTTTCCTGTTTTTAGCGGGTAATCATTTAGAATAATATTTACATTTTCCGAGCCTTTATATCTGACATGTCGGGTGTGTCAGAAAAAGGCCCTGACACTTTGCTCGACATTTTATCCTTTTGCTGACACTTTGCAAAGTTTTTGCCCCTTTTTGCTAACCGTTTTGTTGAGATTTCAGAAAAATCACCTTGATTTCCGAAAGAGCCTCTTTTGGGTTGCGAAAGTGCCTCTTTTGGGTTCTGAAAGAGCCTCTTTCAGGATGCGAAAGAGGCTCTGACACATTGCAAAAGTGCCTCTTTCGCAATGCAAAAACGGCGCTGCGAAAAATCAAGACAAATGTAAGGGAGAACGAATACGGCTGCTTTGGTTGCTATCGATACTGTCGGTTCCATAGAAACTATAACTCAGGTATCTGAAGTAACGTAGTCTCCTGTCAGTAAATACAATTCTACACGTAGGGGCATGATTTATCATGCCCGCCTTTGGCAAAAGTGCAGTGTTTCGGGCATGATAAATCATGCCCCTACGGTTCCATTGACTTTCAATAGATTATGTACTCCCGAAACTTAAAAAATATAATCTACCCGAGCTTCACCTGATTGGCAAAGTCCTCCGACACATAATTATATATGTCCTTGCAGCTGTCGGCGGCAAACTGCTGGGCGGTGCCGATCAAGCGTTTCCACTGCTCCTCATTTAGACCGCGCTCTATGTCGGCGCGGGTGATGCCATCGCGGATGAGGGCGTAGATGAAGCCAGCGTTGAAGTTGTCGCCCGCGCCAATGGTGCTCACGGCCTCAACCTGCGGCGTGGCCATCTCCATGCGCAGGCCGCCGTCGGCGTGAACCACCACGGGACTGGTGCCCTGGGTGTAGATGAGGCGTGGACAGTAGAACGCCGTCTCCGAATCATACACCTTGTCGGCGTCGGTCATGCGGTAGAGCACCTCGAAGTCGGTGTTGCTGCCGCGCACGATGTCGGCGTAGTCGAGGTTGTCGAGCAGGTCGGGCGTTATGCGCATCACGTCGGCGCGGTGGGCCGGGCGGTAGTTGACGTCGTAGTAGATTATGGCGCCATGGGCACGGGCGTTGTCGAGCAGCCCCACCACCATAGGCCTCACCACGGGGTTGACGGCGAAGAACGAGCCGAAGAGCACGATGTCGTCGGGGTTGACCTCGGGGTAGGAGAACTCCAGCCGGTCGCGGGCCTCGTCCTTATAAAAGAGGTACTCAGCGTCGTTGTTGTCGTCGAGGAAGGCCAGCGATATGGGCGACTTGCAGTTGGTCATCACGCTCACGTTGTCGGTGGCCACGTGGTTGCGCTCCAGAAATGCCTTGGCCTTGCGCCCCACTATGTCGTTGCCAAGCTCGGTGACCATCGTGGTCTCCACGCAACAACGCCCGAGCGACACGATGGCGTTGAACACCGAGCCTCCGGGCAGTGCGCTCGTGGGGTTGCCATTCTTGAAAATGATGTCGAGAACCGTCTCTCCTATGCCTATAACTTTCCTCATGGTGATAGCTTTCTGATTGTATGATGTGCAAAATTAACTAAAAACCACCGAAACAGGTAAGTTTTCGCCGCCTTTTTTATTATTTTTGCAACCCAATGAGTACAACTTACAACACAACGACACTCGCCGACGGCCTGCGCGTGATGCACCGCAGGGTGGCGTCGCCCGTGGTCTATTGCGGCTTCGGCGTCGACGCTGGCACGCGCGACGAGGCTCCGGGCGAGGAGGGGCTGGCCCACTTCTGCGAGCACATAGCCTTCAAGGGCACCAGGCGGCGCACGTCGCTACAAATCATCGACTACCTTGAGAGCGTGGGCGGCGAGCTCAACGCTTTCACCACCAAGGAGGACACCGTCTACTATGCGGCGGTGATGCGGCAGTGGCTGCCCCGCGCCGTCGACCTGCTGAGCGACATCGTGTTCCACTCCACCCATCCTCAACAGGAGATAGACAAGGAGGTGGAGGTGATCTGCGACGAGATAGAAAGCTACAACGACAACCCCTACGAGCTCATCTACGACCGCATGGAGAACCTGCTCTTCAAGGGCCATCCGCTGGGGCACAACATACTGGGCACCAACGAGCGCGTGCGCTCCTTCACAACGGCCGACGCGCAGAGGTTCACCCACCGTTTCTACCGCCCCGACAACTGCGTGTTCTTCATTTCGGGCGACGTGGAGTGGCAGCAGGTGGTCGACTTGCTCTGCCAAACGCTCGGCACCACTGTGGCCGCCGAGCCCCTACCCTTCAGTGAGAGGCGCAAGGCGGCTGCACCCACCGCGCCTCCTGCCGGACTGGTGGAGGAGCTGCGCCACACCCACCAGACCCACGTGATGACCGCATGCCGCGCCGTGGCCGCCAGCGACAGCCGCCGCATGCCCTTGTTCCTGCTCAACAACATGCTCGGCGGGCCTGGCCTCAACGCCCGCCTCAACCTCTCGTTGCGCGAGCGCAAAGGCTTGGTCTACACGGTGGAGAGCCAGAAGGTGTGCTACGGCGACACGGGCGCATGGAGCGTCTACTTCGGATGCGACGAGAGCGACTACAGGCAGTGTCTCGACCTGGTCAGACAGGAGCTCGACCAGCTGATGGACGAGCCTATCGGCGAGGAGGCTCTCAACGCCGCCAAACTGCAACTGAAGGGCCAGCTCGGCATAGCTTCTGACAGCCGGGAGAACTTCACGCTCGACGCGGCAAAGTCGTTTCTCCACTATGGCCGCCTGCGCGACATGCGGCAGATGTTCAGCCAGATAGACGCCATCACACCACAGCAAATCCAGGACGTGGCCCGCGAGCTGTTCCCCGAGGCCAACCTGACCACACTGGTGTTTCGTTGAGGATTTTTCACAGTGGAAACGTGTGCGCAATGGCACCGAATTGACCGAAATCAAAAATTCGCTTAAAAACAAATAAACTCGGTTTATTTATTTGGTCGGTCGGAATATAGTGCGTATCTTTGCAATGTCAAAAGAAAAGATTGTTTAGGTTAGTAGTATAGATTTAGGTTTTTAGTTTTTTTAGGTAGAATTGTTAGATTGTTTTAGGTTCAATAGGACAGAGGTTCTTTTTTGAGGTAAGTCAAAAGGATTGGACGAAGGGTAACAAACGGATGCAAGATTAAGGGGGAACGCCGTGAGGCGCGAACCTACAATCGGCATTTTTCTAAATAGTGCAATTTAAAGATTTACGGACGGGAGGGCGCATGGAAATTTCCATGCGCCCTCTTTGTTGTGCCAGTTGCATAACATAACCTTAGGTGTTGTATTAGCTTTCACCATTGTTGTTTTATCAAATCGGTACAAAGTTACTACAAATATTTTAAATTGTAGTGGTTTGATACGATTTTAATGGTGCTCTAAGGAAATGCACCTCCGAGACTTGAGCGATAAGAAAAGCCAGTGGAGGCACGCGGCTTCCACTGGCTTTTCCTTCATTTGTTTCCATATTATGCCAGCCAGTTCGCAGCTTTTTCTTCCATTCCTTCAAACCATTGAGTTTCATCACATCCACTATTTGCAAGTTCTTGTGAATATTCAAAGAACTTCTTGACTTGGGAAGGATTTGGTGTGTAACTTGCTTTATAGCTTTCCTCTACCATCTTTTGGAATACATACATAGGCAATGGTACAATGACAGATTTTCCACCATAATATTTCAAATTCAGATGGTGAAGTGTGAAGAAATGAGTGATACAAGCTTCGTTGATTGACGGGGCAACGAACAAGCAATAACAAGGTTTGCCAGTAGCACTTTTCAGTTTCCCAAGATGTCTGCTTACAGGCTCGCCCTCCATTTCATATTGTTTTTGACCACTTGCCATTGTAACTTCGACTGTTACATCAAAGTCGCCATAGTCACAAACTATGTCAGACATATTACCCGCAGCCGTTGAGAGCGGTTTACCATAGTCGTCAAAATTTAGGTTTGCCTTAATATTTCCACCGTCAAGCATTGTCATTGCTCTCCACGTGTTCCATTCTAACATTAATGGCGCGTCATACAAATCACCGCCTGCTATTTGGTTAAAAGTATTTTGAATATCATCATAAAGCTTGTAGTTCTTAATTTCAGCTACCTGATTCTGAATCGTAGTGGCTTTTCGAGATTCAAGACTGTCAGCAAGGATATCCTTCAACTGCTCTGTAGCCATGCTTTCATTGACTTCAACATAAGGAAACTCCTCATGAATCCGGCTTATAAGTTTCCCACGATTGTCAGTTAGAAGTCTTGGTGTTGTAGCATCCCCAAGATAAGCAATATATTTCTGCCGGTCGTTTACAAATACAGGTTCACGGTTGACAGTATTGAGTATGTAGTCAACATCCTCTAATCGCTCTGGAACAATACTCAGCGACTTCCCAACATGAGATACGTTAACAAGTCCAGTCATACGCAGGTAGCGAAAACAAGCATCTGCATAATCACGCATATTATTAGACTCTGTTTTTAGGAACTTTTCTACGGACTTATCAGAGCTTTCTCTCGTTTTTGTATCGCCATGAGAAATACGGTCAGAAAAGATTTCCTTGAGTTCATTTTTTAGATAAGTTCTCTTGAAAACTTTATAGCTACCCTTGTTTTTTAACTTCTCATTCCTAAAAGCATTTATCTTATCGACTATTTCGTCAAACTTATGATAGTCGGTAAGTTGCATTCCAAACATTTGCAGTTCGTCAAAACGCAACGTTCCCATTGTCCGTATAAGCCTAAGTATTTCCAAGTATGGTTTAACACTGAACACAGCAGCCTTTGCAGAAGGAGTGTGATAAGGAGATGGTACTTGGAATTTCAGCAGTTGACGAAGAAAAGCCTCACTTGGTCGGCGAGAAGTAAGAAGAGCATTACCTGCAGGAGTAAGGGATATTGTAGGCTTTAGAATAACAAAACCTAATGATTGTGGAGCACGATTGATTCTATCCCTTGCACTGAAAGCAGGGTCTTTCTGCCCTTTGCCATTGAAGAAATCTTCTTTACGAAGCACTTCCATGAATTGCCGTTGTGTCTTAGCATTCCATGGTTTGCCATTGAACTCCCTAATAAGCAGTCGAATTTCAGGGATCATCTTTTCGGGTGTTCGTGGCGATGTCGTCATGAACAGCACAGGATTATCAACTCTCGCCATACTTTCTTCTTTTTTCGAATAACATTAGTTGTTTTATTACTGGCTCTTCATATTGGCCTTCTGCTGGTGTATAAACTTTAATATCATTCCAATCCTTTTTATAATTGGCAACAATAATATGAGTAGCAGCAGCCTTGAATCTATTTCTTATATTGACCGCATAGTTTTTCTTATACTCATCAACTATATAATTTCTGTAAAGTTCCTCCGTCAATGGTGTACGACCAATTACCATTAATGCTTTACAAGGAAGATTTTCAAAGTCTTGGGCCAACCTTCTGTGGCTATCTTCGTCAAAGCCATCTTTGTATTCTTCATTTCCATAATCAGAAAAGACGCTATCATAGGGAGGGTCAAGAAAGACAAAATCATCCGCTTGGCATTGTTCAAAGACCTCACTATAGTCAACATTAAGGATTTCTGCCTGCTTTAGTAAGCGACTGTGAGATAAAGTTATGCCTCGTGTATTCAAGTGCGCATACCGTCCATAAGGTACATTAAATTCGCCTTTAGCATTATAGCGTATCATGCCAGAATAGGCTGTTTTGTTGATGTAAAAATATAACAGAGCATCTGAATATTCTTTTTTCGTCAGCCCATTGTACATATCTCGCATCTTATAGTAAACAGCTTCATTTTTATCCTCAACATGATCGTTAGGATGCTTTGCTTTTAGAGCTTCAAACACTATTCTGTTCCTTGTATATTCATCTTCGACTTTATCAAGTTCCTTTCTCAATCTTGGGAAATAATCTCTCACTCCAAGATAAAAACCCATTAGCTTGGAATTAATATCATTGATGATAGCCTGGCGAGGCTCAAGGTAGAAGTATAATGCTCCACCTCCAAGAAAAGGTTCAATGTATCTACCTGTGAAACGAGGTACATACCACATAATATTAGGGATTTCCTTAGATTTTCCTCCCCTATATTTTATCATTGGTTTCATATTTACATCTAATAACTTAACCGTTTCTTTTTCATAGACTGGTAACGAGACTTCATTATTATTCCGTCAAACTCTTCCGTAATGTCAAAGAAATCACAGTTAAGAAGTTTGCAACGTGCTTGGTCGGGATTACTAAAAGCGTTGAAAGATTCTGTGTCTATCTCAACTCCTGTTATAGAATAAGAAGTGTTATGCAATAGGCTGATTACGAACACTCCGTGACCGAAACAAGGGTCAAGCACCTTGCTCCCATCTTCCAAACCAAACATAGCCGTCATGAAGTCGGCAACGGTACGGCGTGTATAAACCTGGCCTAAATTCATAGCTTTATAAACTCTTCTGCAAAAATACAATTTTATTTTCATAATTACGATTTTGCAGCCTACATTTTTATTGAATGGCCGTTTGACCAAGCCTTGGTCACACCACCTGTCAACAGCTTCCAGGTTGTCGGTGTAGCGATTTTAATAGCCTCAAAGGAAATGCACCTCCGAAACTTGAGCGATAAGAAAAAGCCAGTGGAGGCACTCGGCTTCCACTGGCTTATTATTTCTGAGTTGCTACGGTCAGTTCCTGACGTTCACTTTCATCACCTTGTTGCCAGAGCGGAGGATGTAGACGCCCTTGGCCAATCGGCTGACGGTGGTTATGCCCTTGGCCACGCAGCGACCGTCGACAGAATAGGCATCGAACGGCTCGTTTCCATCGAATGCTACACTGCGTATGGCCGAAGCCGTGTTCTCGGCAATTGAGATGTCGTCGATGTAGATGGTCTGGGAGCCGCCGAAGTCGAAGAGCAACAGCACATTGCCGTTGCCGGCATACTTCCTCAGACTCACCACTATCGGCTCGGCCTTGCTCCACTTGGTGCTCGAGCCTGAGACGTTGGCGGCATACTCCGTGATCACTGCCAGAGTGTCGGTGGCGCCATCTATCGTCATAGCCTCAACGCGGATAGTGTCGCCGGCATAGCCCATGCAGTAGAACGTAAGCTCGGGGTTGGTTACTTCGGAGAAGTCAATCCTTGGGAATATGCCAAATGACTGCCCGGTGTAGGTCTTAGAACCCTGGTATCTGAGCACGCCCCTCTTCGACGAACTGCTCACGCCAGCGCGGTCACGCGTGTTCTGCATGGCCACGGTGCTGCCGATGACACCGAAGAAATTGGCCGCATTGGTGGCTTTGCGCTTTGTGAATGTCTCGGCAAACTCGGTAGTTGCCGTCAGTTTCCACGGTGCGCCCACCACGAAATACGGGCCTGCCCCATAGCTGTAGCCCAGCAGTTCGGGCATACGGGTGGTCACACCGATGCTGTAGAGCTGCTGCGTGCCGGTGTTGGGCAGCGTTATTTCTGTGGTAAGACCCTTAAAATCGGAAACCAAGTTGCTGTAGCTGCCATTGCCGTTGACGTTGTAGGTGAATTGCTCAGGATCAACCCATCCGCCATAGCGACCGTGGTCGCCCGGCGCGGCTGTCCACGAGATGGTAGCCGAGGTCTCGCCTGTGCGATGGCCCCAAACCGAATCTGGCGGCAGTGGCTGGTCGAGTCCGATGAATGCGGTCTTCTGGGTTTCCACGCCGTTGAAGTCGCCCACGCTTGCCCTCACCTGATAAGTGATGTTGTTGCCGCCATAGCCGAACATGGAGCCAAAGTTGGTGCGGAACATGAGCGAGTCGACGGCGTTCACCATCGAGTCTTCCACCACAAGCTCCTGGCCCAGACCTGGGTTGTCGATGGTCTTCACCAGCACCGTGTCGGTCTTGGAAGAGAAAACGCCCTCCTTGGCAATGCGGTAGACCTCCACCTTCGACAGCTCTGTGAGTTGCTTGCCGTTGATGGTGGTGGTGGGTGTGGTGAAGCTGACGGTGGCGTGAGCCTCGCCCTTGTTGCCGCGCACAGTGAGGCCGACTACGGTGTCAGGTATGAGCACTTCCTGCCCCTGCTCCACCTTCAGGTTGTCGACGTGCAGATAGTAAGCATAGTCTTTCGACGAGAGGCAGTGGAAGCCGAAGTAGTAGACGCCGCTTTCAGGCACCGAAACCGTGGCGTGGTAGCTGGCGATGGAGCTTTGGCTGTTGGTTATGTCGGTCTTGGGCATCACCTGGGTGGTCATGGCTTCCACTGCCTGGCCGTTGCCGAACTTCACTTCCATCTTCTGCGGATAGCTGGAGCTCTGGGCGAAGTAGTCGAAGTCGATGGTGTAGCTGTAGTTGGCGTCGAAGTACATTGGAGGCGTGAAAGCCCAGTCGTCGGCATCCTTCATCAGGCTGTCGGGCTCATAATAGTAGAGGCTGGAGAAGTGGGCGCCATGATACTTCAGGGTCTTGAACTCTTCGTGGTCGTCGTAGAAGCCCCACTCCCATGTGTGGCCGTCGCTATTGGTGTCGAGTATGGTGAATGCGTCGACATCGTAGCTCTTGTTGAAAGGCTGCGAATATGTCGGGATGATTGGGTCGCCCAGCCGCACAGCCTCCGAGACGAGCGAGTCGCCCACGTAGTCGTCCACTCTCGGAAACACCTTGTAGCGGTAGGCGTAGTACGGCTTGCGCCCGATGGTGTCGGTGAGCGTGGTGTCGCTGATGGCGTTGGCTATGAGGGAGTCGTTGCGGTAGAGGTCGTATTTCAGCCTCGACGGCTCAAGGTAGCCATCGTTCTTTCCCTTTGTGGGAGCCGTCCATTCCACCTTGACACTGTAGGTGGTGGTGTCGGCCGTGGCGGTGATGCTGCCCACTGTGGCCGGCACGTCGTGGCCCACGAAGAATGTCTCCTTGTATTTCTCGCCCCATCCAGCCTCGTTGTGCAAGTAGACGCGGAAGTAGCGGTTGCCGGTGGTCAGCGTCAGTTGCTTGCTGGTGATGGCCTCTCCCGGAGTGGCGGCGCCAGTCTCATAGACTGAGTCGTCCACCTCAACATAATATGTCAGCCCCGTCGCGCTCAGCGTGTTGCCGTCCACTGTCTTGGTGGGCACGGTGAACGTGATGGTGCCGGTGGTAAGGCCATTGCCGAAGTCGTGGCCTACGTTCTCAGGCTTGCCCGGCGCTCCGTCGTTGGGGCCGTGCAGCACGTTGACTGCTCCCCACTGCCAGCGGTTGGCGTAGTTGGTAACCTTGGTGGCCGCGCCAGTGGTCAGGTCGACGGTGTAGAGCGACGCTATGGTGTCGGTGTCGATGGCAGCCCAGTAGAACTTGTCGGTCTTGTGGTCGATGTCGCCGCTCTGGAAGCTGCCAAAGGGCTTAACGCCCGTCGCGCCTATCAGCGTCATGGCGCCAGTGGTCTTGTTGATGTTGTAGAGGTTTCCATCCAGTGCGACACCGTAGATATCGCCCTTGCTTGTGGCTCCCATGGCCAGGATGGGCTGCGACAGGGTGGCTATGGTGGTGCGCTTCTGCTGGAGGTAGCTCACCGTGCCAAACTCCATCTGCTTGGCGTCGGCCGAGTAGAAGCAGCCATATATCTTGTCGGTCACGGGGTCGTAGGCAGTCTCGGTCGACATCAGTGAGTAGTCGGACAATTCGGCCTCACGGGTCAGTGTCCAGTTCTTGGTCTCATACTCATAATAGGTGAAGAAGTTCATGCCGAACATCGACAGGCCGTCGACCACGCAGAACCGGTCGCCGTCGTCGAAGAAGTCGCCACCGTAGAACGACCCCAACGCCTCGTAGCCCAAGTATCCCAGTGCCGTTGGCGTGGGGTTGGCCGTGGCCGGGAACGAGTAGACCCAGTGGGCTGTGGGCTCGGTGTTGCTCAGGCAGCTTACCAGATAGCCTGTCAGCGTAACCGAGTCGGTGGCGTCGGCAAGTGCCGGCCTCAAGGCGCGATTGTGCTTGCCGCCATTGGCCGCGGGGGTTGATGAGGTTTGGTTGATGGATTGCAAGTATGGCAGACGGCCATTCTGCAACAATCCAGCCATTTGCCTGGCTTTTGCCATGCGCTCTGGCGAAATGGCTCTTTGCTGTGTTGTGGGCGGAGTGCTTGCCTGCGCCATTGCCGTGGTGAAACCGACAAATGCCAAACAGGCTAAAGCAACCTTTCTGATGCAGTTGTTCATAAAAAATAACAAATTAGAGTTAACATCTGCAAAGGTATAACAAATTCCCAATAAACAACCAGAAAAAATGAACACTCTATCAAAATATACCTACTTTTAGGTATTATTTCAAAGATATTCAGCTTGTCAGAGGTGTCGGATATGTCAACGTGGCCAGCTTTTTGACCTCTTTAAAAAGGGTCTTCCGAAATAGGGTGTTCAATATGATGTACCCATTTTTGCCTACATTATTCACATATTGAGATCGTTACTCCATCAAATTGCAGGGGCCGTGTAGGTAGGGTTAGGGCCGGCCCTCATTAATGTTCGACCTCTTTTTTGAGCGGTGATGACATTGTTTGTGGGCCGGCCCTAACCCTACCTACGCGGCCCCTGCATAGGATGATTACTATGAATAATGCAGGTTAAGCCAAATCCGCTGGTTAGAAGGAGAAGGGCTTTGACTATAATGGCATAAAATGTGGGTACATCATATTGAACACCCTATTTCGGAAGTACATAATTCATTGAAGGTCAATGTCGATTAATCGTAGGGGCATGATTTATCATGCCCGAAACACTGAATTATTGCCAATGGCGGGCATGATAAATCATGCCCCTACATGTTGGAATGTACTTAATCACAGGACATTGCATAACTTCCGAAACTTGAGTGAATAACTGACTTCCATCAAATCAAACTTGCCCAATAGCCGATTTGGAGCGAATCATGCTCCCACATTATGGGCAGTGTGTCAGCTGTTGTAGCAGCTTTCACCGTGCTCATAGATGTCGAGGCCTTCCTCCTCGATGCGGCGGTCCACACGCAGTCCGAAGGTCTTCTTTATGCCGAAGAAGAGCACGAAGCCCATAGCGGCTGCCCAGAGGTCGATGACGACGATGCCGAACGCCTGCGCGCCGAGGAAACCAAAGCCGTGGCCATAGAGGCATCCCTCGGAGACGCTGAAAAGGCCAGTGAGCAGAGTGCCAAGGATGCCGCACACGCCGTGGACCGAGCTTGCGCCCACAGGGTCGTCGATGTGCAGCTTCTGGTCGATGAACGCCACCGAGATGGGCAACACCACGCCGGCTATCAAGCCTATGGCCACCGCTCCCGCCGGACTCACCATGTCGCACCCTGCGGTGATGGCCACAAGTCCGGCCAGTATGCCGTTGAGCGTGAGCGAGAACGAGGGTTTGCCATATTTTATCCACGTGAAGAACATAGTGGCCAGACCGCCCGCGGCTGCCGACAGATTGGTGGTGAGGAAGACGTGGCTGATGCTCGTGCGGGCCTCAACTCCAGCCGCAGCCTGCGTTGAGCCGGGGTTGAAGCCGAACCACCCCATCCACAGGATGAACACGCCGAGGGCCGCCAGCGTCAAGTTGTGGCCAGGTATGGCGTTGCTCGTGCCGTCCTTGCGGTACTTGCCGAGCCGTGGGCCGAGAGCCAAAGCCCCTATCAAGCCCAGCACGCCGCCCACGGAGTGGACCACAGCCGAGCCGGCGAAGTCGTGGAAGCTGGTGCCGAAGGTCTGCATCATAAAGTTGCCGTCGGCAGCGTTGAGCCACCCTCCGCCCCACGTCCAGTGGCCGCTGACAGGATAGATGAGCAGCGAGATGAAGAAGGAGTAGACGCAGTACATCGAGAACTTGGTGCGCTCGGCCATTGCGCCGCTGACGATGGTGGCCGACGTGGCGCAGAAGACGGTCTGGAACATCAGTTCGCCCTCGGTTGGCAGTCCGGCCGCGTTGTGATAGAACGAGAGGTCGCCGAAGTGGGGCGTGCCGATGAAGCCTTGGCCGTCGGACCCGAACATGAAGCCGAAGCCCACAAACCAGAACAGCAGCGAGCCGATCATGAAGTCGACGAAGTTCTTGAAGAGTATGTTGGCTGTGTTCTTGCGCCGCGTGAAGCCCGCCTCGCACAGGGCGAAGCCCGGCTGCATGAAGAAGACGAGCATTGCGGCCAAGAGCAGCCATACGGTGTTGAGCGATATTCCCAAGTCTTGTATTGTCATAGTGGTAATGTGTGTGTTGATGTGTGTTGTTGTTATCCTTTAATCTGTTTCCTGTTGAACTATTTGGAGTGGCCTTATTTCTCTTGCTCTGCATTGTAGAGGGCTATGTCGCCCCGCTCGCCCGTGCGTATCCTGATGGTGTCCTCCACGGGTATGATGAATATGCGACCGTCGCCCACCTCGCCGGTGCGCGCGGCCTCCTCTATGGCCCTGACGGTGGGCTCCACGTTCTTGTCGCGCACCACTATGTTCATCAGCACGCGCTCTATCGAGCTGGTGTCGTACATCACCCCGCGGTAGATCCGGGCCTGCCGCATCTTGCCCTCGCCGCGCACGTCGTAGTAGGAGAACCACTCGATGTCGGCCGCAAGCAGGGCTTCCTTCACCTCTTCAAACTTCGTCTTGCGGATGATTGCCTCAATCTTTTTCATGTCGTCTTCTCTTTTTATTCGGTAAACAATCTTTCTTCCTTACTTTTTGCTATTGTTTGGTGCAAAATTACGACAATTTGCCAACAACAAACGTTTCTTGCGAGCAATTAGTTAGTTAAAAGTGGAATTGACTTTCAATTTGCTCGCAGATAAGTCGGTTTGCTTATCAGATTGAAACCAATTCGAGGCCGTATCATTACAAATTCACACCAAAGTTGATTTTCTACATTCTTTTTTGTCATTCTCTTGCCCGTGTTATGACATTTTGATGTACCTTTGCATCAGAAATAGAGAACCATGGGCTTGAAGCCCGTTTCAGGAAAGGAATAGACAGCAAGATGGCAGAGAAAGTTCACTTCACCAAGATGCACGGCGCGGGCAACGACTACATTTATGTTAATACCTTGGAGCGCGACCTGCCCAACCCGGAGCTATGCTCGCGAGTGTGGAGCGACCGCCACAGGGGCATCGGCGGCGACGGACTTGTGCTGATCTGCCCACCCACCGAGGCAGGCACCGACGCGCGGATGCGCATCTTCAACGCCGACGGCAGCGAGGCCATGATGTGTGGCAACGCAAGCCGCTGCATCGCAAAATACCTCTATGAGAAAGGGCTATGCCGCAAGGAGACAATAGAGCTGCAGACGCTGAGCGGCACCAAGACGCTCCACCTGCACCTCTCGCCCGACCAAACGACGGTGGAGAGCGTAACGGTGGACATGCTGAAGCCGGTGCTCGACAACAGCGAACAGTTCACGGGCGAGAAGCCGCAGCTCAGCGACGGCACCACCGTGGACGGCACGTTCGTCAGCATGGGCAACCCGCACTACGTGGTCTTCGTCGACAATATTAATAATGTGGACGTGGCTCGTGTGGGCAGCCAATTGGAGGTGAGCCCCGTGTTTCCGCAGCGGTGCAACATCGAGTTCGCACAGGTGCTGGACCGAGGCCAACTGCGCACCCGCGTGTGGGAGCGCGGCAGCGGCATCACGATGGCATGCGGCACCGGAGCTTGCGCCACAGCCGTGGCGGCCACGCTGACCCGCCGTTCGGGCATGGTGTCGGACATCATCATGGACGGAGGCACGCTCCACATAGAATGGAACAAATACGACGGCCACGTCTATATGACCGGGCCAGCAGCCTTTGCTTTCGAGGGCGAGGTGGAGCTGCCCCAACCAACAGAAGCAACCGAAAAGAAATAGAACAACTATGGCACTTATTAACGAGCATTACCTGAAGCTTCAGAAGAATTACCTCTTCGCCGACATCGCGAAGAAGGTGAACGCCTACAAGGTGGCCCACCCCAAGGCTCAGGTGATAAGCCTTGGCATAGGCGACGTAACGCAGCCGCTGTGCCCAGCAGTGGTGGAGGCCATGCACCAGGCGGCCGACGAGATGGGCCGCAAGGAGACTTTCCACGGCTACGGACCCGAGCAGGGCTACGCATTCCTGCGCGAGGCGATAGTGAAAAACGACTTCCTGCCCCGTGGCGTCCACCTCAGCCCCGACGAAATCTTCGTCAACGACGGAGCCAAGAGTGACACGGGCAACATAGGCGAGCTGGTCAGATGGGACAACTCGATGGCCGTTACCGACCCAATCTATCCCGTCTACATCGACTCCAACGTGATGAACGGCCGCGCCGGCAAGTTTGAGGACGGCAAGTGGAGCAACGTCACCTATCTGCCATGCACAGCCGAAAACGACTTCGTGGCGCCGATACCCGACCACCGCGTCGATGTGATCTACCTGTGCTACCCCAACAATCCGACGGGCACGGTGATCAGCAAGGAGCAGCTGCGCAAGTGGGTGAACTATGCGCTGAAGAACGACAGCATCATCTTCTACGACGCGGCCTACGAGGCCTATATCAGCGACGACGACATCCCCCACTCCATCTACGAAATACGCGGAGCCCGCAAGTGCGCCATAGAGTTCCACAGCTACTCCAAGACGGCGGGATTCACCGGCGTGCGCTGCGGCTACACGGTGGTGCCCCACGACCTGACGGCGTTCGACATCAACGGCGACCGCCATCCGCTCAACCCGCTGTGGGACCGCCACCAGACCACCAAGTTCAACGGCGTGAGCTACATATCGCAGCGGGCAGCGGCGGCCATCTACACGCCAGAGGGCAAGGAGCAGACACGCGCCACCATCGCCTATTATATGGAGAACGCACGCATCATGCGCGAGGCGCTCACCAAGCTCGGCTACAGCGTCTACGGAGGCAAGAACGCTCCCTACCTGTGGGTGCGCACGCCCGACGGCAGCTCCAGTTGGCAGTTCTTCGACCGCATGCTCTACGGCGCACAAGTGGTGTGCACACCTGGCGTGGGCTTCGGCCCCAGTGGCGAGGGCTACATCCGCCTTACCAGCTTCGGCGACCGCCAAGACTGCCTTGAGGCCATGGAAAGACTCAAGGAATTATGAATGATAAATGTTGAATGTTGAATGTTGAATTGACTTAATGATTAATGATTAATTCGCAATTCAACATTAAAAATAATTCATCATTCGACACTCAACACTCAGCATTAAAAATAATTCAACATTCATCATTCAACATTCAACATTACAAATAATTCATCATTCAAAATTCAACATTAAACATTAAAAATAATTCATCATTCAAAATTCAAAATTCAACATTAACAATATGGATAACCTACGATTTCAAGCTGTAGCAGAGGCCAGCAAGAAAAAGCCTTTGGAGGTGATTAGCCCGGTGGAAAGACCTTCCGAATATTTCGGCAAAAAGGTGTTCAACCGACAGAAAATGTACAAGTACCTTCCTGCCGACATCTACGAGAAGCTAATCGACGTGATCGACAACGGCGCAAGCCTCGACCGCTCGATAGCCGACGCGGTGGCCAAAGGCATGAAGCAGTGGGCCGACGAGAACGGCGTTACCCACTACACCCACTGGTTCCAGCCTCTGACCGAGGGCACTGCCGAGAAGCACGACGCCTTCATCGAGCACGACGGCAAGGGCGGCATGATTGAGGAGTTCTCGGGCAAGCTGCTCGTGCAGCAGGAGCCTGATGCCAGCTCGTTCCCCTCGGGCGGCATACGCAGCACTTTCGAGGCTCGCGGCTATTCGGCATGGGATCCCACCTCGCCGGTGTTCATCATGGACGACACGCTCTGCATACCCACAATATTCATCTCCTACACCGGCGAGGCGCTCGACTACAAGGCTCCGCTGCTGCGTGCCCTCCACGCCGTCAACGTGGCGGCAACCGATGTGTGCCACTACTTCTACCCCGACGTGAAGAAGGTGATCAGCAATCTGGGCTGGGAGCAGGAGTACTTCCTCGTCGATAAGGACCTCTATGAGGCCCGCCCCGACCTCGTGCTGACAGGCCGCACACTGATGGGCCACAGCTCGGCCAAAGACCAGCAGATGGACGACCACTACTTCGGCACCATACCAGAGCGCGTGCAGGCATTCATGAAAGACCTCGAAATCCAGGCCTTGGAGCTCGGCATTCCAGTGAAGACGCGCCACAACGAGGTGGCCCCCAACCAGTTTGAGTGCGCCCCGATATTCGAGGAGACCAACCTGGCCGTCGACCACAACATGCTGCTGATGAGCATTATGAAGAAGGTGGCCCACAGGCACGGCTTCGAGGTGCTGCTCCACGAGAAGCCTTTCGACGGCATCAACGGCTCGGGCAAGCACAACAACTGGAGCCTCTCCACCGACACGGGCATACTGCTCCACGGCCCTGGCAAGACACCGACCGACAACCTGCGCTTCGTCGTATTCATCGTGGAGACGCTGATGGGCGTCTACCGCCACAACGGACTCCTCAAGGCCAGCATCATGGACGCCGGCAACGCCCACCGACTGGGCGCCAACGAGGCTCCTCCCGCCATCATCTCGTCGTTCCTCGGCAAGACCGTGAGCGACGTGCTGGAACACATAGAGAAAAGCGACAAGAACGCGCTCACCATCAAGGGCAAAGAGGGTGTGGAAATCGACATTCCAGAGATTCCCGACATCATGCGCGACAACACCGACCGCAACCGCACGTCGCCTTTCGCCTTCACTGGCAACCGCTTCGAGTTCCGCGCCGTGGGCTCGTCGGCCAACTGCGCCAGCGCACAGATAGCGCTCAACACCGCCGTGGCCGAAGCACTCAACGACTTCAAGGCCCGCGTCGACGCGCTCATCGCTGGCGGCGAGGACAAGATGGCGGCCATTCTCTCGGTTGTGAAGGACGACATAAAGACTTGCGCACCAATCCACTTCGACGGCAACGGCTACAGCGACGAGTGGGTCGCCGAGGCTGAACGCCGTGGCCTCGACACCGAGAAGTCGGCCCCAGTCATCTTCGACAGCTACCTGAGCGAGTCGTCGGTGAGGATGTTCGAATCCACCGGAGTGATGACAAGCGCAGAGCTGCACGCCCGCAACGAGGTGAAATGGGAGACCTACACCAAGAAGATACAGATTGAGGCCCGCGTGATGGGCGACCTGGCCATGAACCACATCATACCCGTGGCCACCCACTACCAGAGCCAGCTGGCCAAGACCGTGGCCAACATGATAGAAATCTTCGGCCGCGAGACCACAGAGAAGATTGCCGACCGCAACATCAATCTGATAAAGCAAATCGGCGAGCGCAACGAGATAATAGAGAAGGGCGTGTCGGAGCTAATCGACGCACGCAAGGTGGCCAACAAGATAGAGAGCGAGCGCGAGAAGGCCATAGCCTACCATGACACCGTGGAGCCGCTGCTCTCCACAATCCGCCGCCAGATCGACAAGCTGGAGCTGGTCGTCAGCGACGAACTCTGGACGCTGCCCAAGTATCGCGAGCTACTGTTCATAAGGTAACAACTATCTATTTCTTTTATTGGTTGTTAAGTTTGTCCCGGACACCACCGCGAGGTGCAGTCCGGGACTTTTTCTGTTTGCCACCCTGGCAAGACATTATCCAAGTTCCCGTTGATTCTGTGCGAATGTTTGCACAAACAATGCCTTTTGCGTAAAAAAGTCGGCAAAAATGTTGCCACTTTGAATTATTCTGCTTATTTTTGCACTTGAGATGTTGATTCCACGGATTGGCACCTCAAGACATCGTGGTAAAAGAAGAAGCGTTATGCTTATCTTGTGTCTCTGAAACCTAGGAAATTTCAAGACCCACACAAAAGATGGCATAGTGGTTCTCACGCATATATGCGTGGGTCAACTATATCATTACATCTTAGTGTGGACGGTTTTCCTAGGACCTCAGAGACAAGAAGTAATGCGTAGAGGTCCACGCTTTTTCATTATCACGGGAAACTAAAAACGTCATATTATGAAAAATCTTTATTGGCCACTTATTATACCAGCGCTAACAATAACATTAGCGTCTCTTTCTTCATGCGACGATAATAGACTTGCTAAGGACATGAATGGCACATGGACTGGCAGTGTTATAACATCAAATGACGACCAAAGTAAAGAAAAACAAGATATTTATCTTAAGTTTGATTACATTCCGAGCGGCGAAACAAGTGGAGGAACATACATTGAGGTTCGCAGAGCGATGGTAAACAATATTGACCTTGATGACGCGAAGATGGATGTTGGCTACCTTTCTTACATAGAAGGAACTTGGGAGGTCATAGCAGGAACTTTGACTACAAAGCCGAACGTTTCGTCTCTAAAAGTAAACATAGACCCGAAAGATGTAACAATAGACTATGATAATGCCTGGACGGCGTTAGATGACCTTTACGACGAGTTCAGTTCCTTAGGCTATTCTCGCAAAGAATTGGTCAACGACATTCAAAAGGATATATACACAGACTTGTTCCATCAGTATAAGGAAGACGAGAATAATTCTGGGGAGGAGACTTTCTATGATTTAAAGGCAGATGGTGAGACCATGAGTTTCATCACGGAAGACATTGGTACTTTCACATTCCAAAAGACAAATGAAGACATCATGAAAGTGTTTAACAGTGGTGTACTGAATGCAAAGGGTAAATAGCAAATATGATGATAATCATACAATGGGGACGAGAAGACATAGACGCTGAAAAAAATAAATAATTAAGCAATGGGAAAAGAAATGAAAAAATGCCCCTACTGTGGGGAGATGATTATGGCGACTGCAAAGAAATGTCGCTATTGTGGCTCATGGTTAGATGGCAGTCATGGCTATGACCGTCAGGACAGCTCGCAAGTTTCTTCTGAGATGGCTGCATCTATAGTATCTGCTGTTGAAGAGCCCAAGGTGAACCAACATACAGAAGCAGAGGAGCAGAAAGCCGTTGAGCCGGAAATAATCATTACGGCCAATAATGCCGAGTATGAGAAGCCTGACAACAATGAGCCTGCCGAACAGAATGATTCAGAAGTGGAATATGATGACAACGGAGATCCAATAGAAAAAGAATCAACCAAGCAACAAGTGATAGAATTTGTCGGTATACTTTTGTTTGCCGCAGGACTCATTTGCTTCGGCGTGTATGAATTCAGCGATGCTGGCAATGCGTTGCTCTATACGTCTCTCGGTCTAGGCCTCGTAGGCTCAATAATGAAGGGTGGAGGCACCATCTTTTTTTGATTGCAACTTTAATAAGCATACATTATGGAACAGAAAATAAAGATTTGTCCTTATTGTGGAGAGGAAATTCCCGCCGAAGCTAAGAAATGTCGCTATTGCGGAGAATGGTTAGATAATCCTTCCAATAACAATATTCAAGTACCTGGTTTCAGAGACAGCCACAATGACGGTTATTCCAATCAAGAAAGTTTGACATGCTCGAAGAACTTGACCTTCTCTGAAAGTATAATAATGTGCTTTAAAAAGTACACTGCTTTTAGAGGCCGAGCCTCAAGATCTGAATTTTGGTCCTTTGCCATATTTGTTTGGGCAATATCTCTCATTTCGTATGCATTAATGTCATGCTTCGAAGCGGGTACTGACCTTGCATTTATTTTTGCTTGGATTCTCCTTTTATTTTCATTAGGAACATTACTCCCCATGCTTGCAGTTGGAACTCGCAGACTACACGACATAGGGCTTAGCGGCTGGATCCAATTGGTGTTACTGATTCCAATTGTAGGAATAATACCTTTGTTAGTTCTATGGGCACAAAAAGGTGGCAAAGACAACAAATATGGAAAGGGAAGATAAACAGAGAGGGCAAAGCACAATACTACAACATAAATAATAATATTATGGAACAAAAAATCAGAAAGTGTCCTTATTGCGGAGAGGAAATTCCAGCAGAGGCTAAGAAGTGCCGTTATTGCGGTGAATGGTTAACATCAATTAATGACGAAGAACAGCAGCCACCTAAAGCGTATCCAAACCAAGAATCCATGTCTGCTGTCGAGCAAAGGTGGCTGAAACTGGAAGAGCCGCCCCAGTCTTTTGGAGGTGCTATTAAAAAATGTTTCAAAAGATATGCTGATTTCCGAGGAAGAGCCGTGAGAAGAGAATTTTGGCACTTCGCCTTGTTCGTTTGGGGCATAAATGTTGTGCTCTATCTCATTACCGATTACTTCGACACGAATGATATAGTAAATGGAAAAGATATCGCGACAGTCTTCGGCATTGCATTTTTCCTCTTCTTATTGGCTACTTTGCTTCCCATGCTTTCAGTCGGAGCAAGGAGGTTACACGATATCGGACGAAGCGGTTGGCTTCAACTCCTTTATCTGGTTCCGTTCGTAGGCTGTCTCATCTTATGGTTCCTGTGGGCTAAGGAAGGAGAAGGAGACAACAAATACGGTAAGGATCCTGATGGACTCTAATACTGAAATGGCCAAGCTGATGTATGTGGAATAGATAAATGTAAGAGTAAAAATCTATTATAAGATACATCAGCTTGGCAATTAAGAAACACAATTTGAAATAACACTCGTCAAAGACGAATTATTTGAAGGTTATGGAAGATAACATAATACTCGGTAAGAAATTAGAAAGACGTATTGAAAGTCTTCTGCCAACGCATAATGGTCGACTTAGGCAGAAAATGTTTCGAAACTTTACAAAGAATGACCGTAGATACGAGATATTGGCTGAGTATAATACCGCAAGAAACGAAGATGGAATATATTACGGAATAATGTGCAAAGATTGTCACAACGACATTGAACGCAAATACCTAAATGAAGAGTGGAATGAATTAAGAGCTGCAATTCATGATTCGACTAAGCTCGTTTTTGGAGAACAGGCTTCAAAGGCTTTTGACAATATCTACTGGGTTCTATGGATAAGATTAAAAGATTCCGAGCCAGCAGATTGTGTATCAACAAACATCAAAAAGATAATTCGTTTTTTAGAAGATAATAAGGAAAGATTTGGGATTGTATTAAAGGATTAAGTTCGTTTTATACGAAGTTTGTTCAATATAATTGGCGGCTTTGGGCAATACCCTAAACCGCTTTTGCCTTCCTATCCGCCAACCAAATAGACTGATGTAAAGATCCTATTTATTCCTTGTTGGAGTAGTTTTTTCGGCGCAAATCTTGCAAATTCTCTAATAATCGCATATTTTTGTAGCTGAAAGCATAAACGAGAATAGCTGAGAAATGGAATGAGATAGCGAAAAGAGAGGAAGTTCTGTTCAGGCATGTGTCTGAACTGATTGAACAGTCGAGGCAACATGTCAAGAAAGCTGTTGACACGACAATGGTATACACCTACTATGGGATAGGGAAGTACATCGTGGAGGACGAGCAGCAAGGGGAAAGCAGGGCCAAGTATGGGAAACAAGTTCTCATAAACCTCTCAGCAAGGCTTACAGAGAGATTTGGTGAAGGATGGTCTGAGGAAACGCTCAAGAAATGCCGGTTCTTCTATACAGTGTATCATAAGCGAATTGGGTCTACATCGCTGACCAAATCAGAAATGGTCTACACTGTAGACCAAATTGGTAATTCCAAAGAGATACGCATTGCAGAACCAATTCGCAAATTCACTCTTTCTTGGTCTCACTATCTTATCCTCATGCGTATAAAGAACGATGATGAGCGCAGTTTCTATGAGATAGAATGCGCAAAGCAGAACTGGAGTGTGAGACAACTGCAACGACAATACAACTCCAGTCTTTATGAGCGGCTTGCACTAAGCAGAGACAAAGACGAGGTGATGCGGCTTGCGAAAGAAGGACAAACTGTTGAAAAGCCATCGGATGTTATCAAGAATCCGATTACGTTGGAGTTCCTTGGACTAAAGCCGGAAGCCGCCTATACTGAGAGCAAACTTGAAAATGCCATTATAGACAAGCTGCAGGACTTCCTTCTTGAACTTGGCAAGGGCTTTCTCTTTGAGGCGCGGCAGAAGCGTTTTACATTCGATGAAGATAACTTTTATGTTGACTTGGTCTGCTATAATCGCCTGTTGCAATGTTACGTCTTGATAGACTTGAAGATTGATAAGCTCACACATCAAGACCTCGGGCAAATGCAAATGTATGTCAATTACTTCGACCGCTATGTGAAATTAGACTTTGAGAAGCCAACCATAGGCATACTGCTGTGCAAGGATAAGAATGATGCTTTGGTAGAGTTGACCCTTCCTAAGGATGCCAACATCTATGCTGCACAGTATGCCTTATACTTGCCAGACAAGAAACTCTTGCAAGACAAACTGAATGAATGGACTGCAGAGTTTGAAGAGAACAAGAAATTGACCCAAACAGGTCATTAGGCTATTATACATAGACAGCCACTTCAAATGGAAATTTCATTCACAGGGATTTGAAATCTATGAATGATACAGGCTAATGAACGAGCTATAAATGTTAGTGTGCCCAAAAATCAAATGCTTGGAGATGTCTGGGAATGCTGAATATCAGCCAACTGCGGGCGTGATTATACGGAATTAAAAAATAAAATTAGTAATTAGTAATTCAAAATTAGTAATTCAAAATTAGTAATTAGTAATTAACCAAACACCGTCTGCACCAGCAGCATATAGGCCGCGGTGCCGCCGAAGATGCTGAGCAGCATCTGGCGGCGCCACAGGTGCAGGATCACCGTTACGCCGATGCCTATCAGCTCGGGCAAACCGTGCCAACCGCCGGCAAAGTCGACATCCTTCAAGCAGTAGACCACGAGCATGCCGAACACGGCCGGCGGGAGCACCGTGCCGAGATATTGTACCGTGCGCGGCGTCTCCTTGCCACGGAAGACGAGGAACGGCAGAAACCTCGTCAAGGCCGTTGCGGCCACGAGTATCGCCACGGTGGCTATCTGCTGCGCCAGCGTCATTGACCGGCCTCCTTCCCCTTAGGCTCAAGCTTGCTCCTCAACCCCATGAACAAGAGCAACATCAGCGTCATGGCGGGTATCACGAAACGGCTGCCTCCAAACACGGCGAGGCACAGGGCCGACACCGCCACGCCCTCCATCGAGGCCACGTGGTTGCGCTCCTTCATCCACTGCTCCATGAAGATGGTGACGAACATGGCCGTCATCACAAAGTCGAGCCCACGGGTGTCGAACGTAATCCAGTCGCCCACCAGCGCGCCAATCGTGGCCCCCGTAACCCAATACAGATAGTCGAGCACTGTAACCCACAACATGAACCACCCGTGGTCGATGCCGTCGGGAATGCGGGCTGTGTAGTTGATGGAGAACGTCTCGTCGCACATGCCATAGATGAGCGGCAGCTTCTTCCAGCCCGTGTGCTTGAACTTGTCGAGCATCGACAGCCCGTAGAACAAGTGGCGCGCGCATATCAGCAATGCCATCAGGAAGCTCTGCAGCGGGTGGAACTGCCCCAGCAGCATCTTGACGGCCACAAACTCCACCGACCCGCTGAAGATGGTCATCGCCATCAGCATGGGCCAATAGAAGCTGAACCCCGACTTGCTCATCAGCAAGCCGTAGGCCACCCCGAGAAACCAGAATCCCGCGAAGATGGGTATGGTGTAGGGGAACGCGGCACGGAGCGCCGGCCGCCACTTGGAGTTCTGCCTTGTCATTCCGTCTGCAAAGTTACGACATTCCCGCCATTCGCCGCACCCCATCTATGTGGTATTTTTTATTCATCCAAGTTCGGAAGTAGGGTGTTCAATATGATGTACCCACATTTTATGCCATTCTAGTCAAAGCCCTTC
>CAZRSL010000038.1:0-23790 GCA_964602785.1 uncultured Prevotella sp. | reverse complement strand
TATTGATACTTAAGCCTCTCACGAGGCTTTTCTGCCGATTGCGGATAATCATTTTATATATTTTCGTGTTCCTTCCAGTGTAGTGGCTGTCCCCTGTGGCGGCCATAATTAATGTTCGACCGTTTTAAAAATAGGAAAGGACATTGCTTTATGGCCGCCACAGGGGCGGCCACTGCAAGTGGATGGCACTTTATCCAGTAATGGCCCGGTATATATTTTCGTGTGTATTCCAGTGTAGACCCTTATATTTTTCCACTTGTAGTGGCCGTCCCCTGTGGCGGCCATAATTGATGTTCGACCTCTTTAAAAAATAGGAAAGGACATTGCTTTATGGCCGCCACAGGGGCGGCCACTGCAAGTGGATGGCACTTTATCCAGTAATGGCCCGGTATATATTTTCGTGTGTCTTCCAGTGTAGTGGCCGCCCCCGTGGCGGCCATTATTGATGTTCGACCTCTTTTTAATCGGTTGGGACATTGCTTTATGGCCGCCACAAGGGCGGCCACTGCAAGTGGATGGCACTTTATCCAGTAATGGCCCGGTATATATTTTCGTGTGTCTTCCAGTGTAGTGACCGTCCCCCGTGTCGGCCATAATTGATGTTCGACCGCTTTAAAAAATAGGAAATGACATTGCTTTATGGCCGCCACAGGGGCGGCCACTGCATAGGATGATAGAGCCTGACAATTGCAGGGCGCGGCCCTTGTGGCCGTCCGCACCCACATAGTGTCATCGTATGTGCGGCGGACGGCCACAAGGGCCGCACCCTGCATTGGGATGTTTTCTGCTGTAGGCAGATAACCATATTACTGATAAATCCCGTGTAATTACTGGATATTTGTTGGATAATTACTGGAAAACAATCAAGGAAACATCCACAAAACTTCCGAATGCGTCGATTATTGTATCTTAAAAGTTTGAAACCGATAGTTTTGTCATAAAAATGCAACACAATTCTTGCCGTTTATTGAGGCTTTTTAAGTAATTTTGCACCCTGCTAATAGGTTAACATCGAACCAGTTGCCTCTTACATCGCCCCCTCCTTAGGAGGGGGACGGGGGGAGGCTTTTAACACCACCAATATGAAACACCATCTACCACATTCGTGCTTGGCCATCGCCATGCTCGCCATGCTCATCAGCGTGGCCGCCGAAAGCGCGCAGGCCATCACACGCAGCGCATTGGCAAGCTATGCCAGCGCACTGCAAGGAAAGAAAAAAGCGGAACTGAAGACCGCCATCTACAACCTCTGCCAGCCCAAAACGGTGCTCAGCTATGGCTCAGGCTCCGGCGCGACCTGGTCCGGTTTCGTCAAGACCGACCGCATCGGCTCGACGCTGGAGTGCCGCAACCGCTACAGCACCGTCAGGTATTATTTCTCATCCACCACACAGACTTCCGCCATCAGCGGCATGAACATAGAGCACTCGTTCCCGAAGAGTTGGTGGGGCGGTTCGAGCAACAATGCCTACAAAGACCTCTACAACCTCTATCCATCGGAGTCGAGCGCAAACAGCAAGAAGAGCAACTACGTGATGGACAAGGTGAGCAACGCCTCCGTGCTCGACGACTACGAGAAGGTGGGCACGGGAGCCAACGCCTCTTCCTACGCCAGCTCGGCCTCGAAGTATGCCGTGGAGCCGCACGACAACTGGAAGGGCGACTTCTGCCGCAGCTACTTCTACATGGTTACCATCTATCAGAACTTCACGTGGACGAGCGCAGGACTGAGTTGCCTTGAGAACGACACGTGGCCGACGCTGCAGTCGTGGGCGCAGAAGCTCTACCTCAGCTGGGCCCACACCGACAAAGTGGACACCATCGAAGTGAACCGCAACAACAAGGTCTACTCCATACAGGGCAACCGCAACCTCTTCATCGACTATCCCTATCTGGCCGACTACATCTGGGGCGACAGCACTGATGTGGCATTCGACCCGACAAGATCCATCTCCACCGCCTCCGATGACGACCGATACACGGGCACTGCCACTGGTGGTGATGACGACGACAGTGGCACAACCACCACATACCGTTATGTGAAGACCACCACCATCGAGAGCGGCAAGCACTACCTCATCGTGGCCAACAACAGTGGCACGCTCGAGGCCGCAAGTCCATTGTCGTCAAGCTATGACTATCTGCAGAAGTACGACGTAACCGCCACCAACGACGTGATCACCCTCACATCGCAGAACTACGAGTTCCTGTTCACCTCGTCGGGCAGCGGCTACACCATCCAGCAGAACGACGGCAAGTATCTCTATCAGACTGGCAGCTACAACAGCTTCAACGTGTCGAGCAGCGTGCCATCGAGTGGCAGCGTTTGGACTGTCGAGGCTCAGGGCGACGGCACTTTCAAGATAACCAACACGAGCGTGAGCAAGTACATACAGTACAGCACGAGCCATTCAAGCTACGGCAGCTACAGCAGCTCGCAGGGCATCATGCCTAACCTCTATGTCCTGGAGAGTGAGAGCGGAAGCGAGACAAAGACGCCAGAGCTGACGGTTTCGCCCACGTCGCTCAGCTTCTCAGCCGAGGCTGGCAGCACCGCCACTGCGACGTTCACCGTAACAGGTGCAGACCTGACGGGCAACGTAACTGCCACGCTCACTGATGCCAACAGCGTCTATAGCCTCTCCTCCACAAGTGCGACAGTGGCAGAAGCCACCGCAGGCAAGACCATCACCGTTACCTTTGCCCCATCGGCAGCCGGCACATTCTCTGGCACAGTAACGCTCAGCAGCACTGGCGCTGAGAGCGTTACCGTCAGCCTCAACGGCACTGCAACGGCGAGCAGTGGCGACGACGGAACCACCTACGTGAAGGTAACGTCCAACGACCAATTGCAGTCTGGCAAGAAGTACCTCATCGTGTATGAGAATGGCAGCGTGGCTCTCTCGACCAAGGGCAGTGGCAACTACCGCTCGGGCGCCAGCGTAACCATCAGCAACAGCACCATCACCACTGGGACCAACGTAAGTGGCAAGCCCTACGAGCTGACGCTTGGTGGAACCTCCGGCGCATGGACGCTGTATGATGCCACCAACGACACTTATCTTGGACTGACATCCGACGGCAACTACTTATATAATGTAACAAGTGGCACCGACGGCTACACGTGGACAATCGACGTTACTGCTACCAATCCGATACAGAGCAACAAGTACACCAGCCGTTACCTGCAGTATAATGCCAATAATTCGGGTCTTCGCTTTGCTTGCTACACGGGCACCCAGAAGGCCGTGGCTCTCTATGTGAAGCAGACGAGTTCGCAGACTACTACTCCGACACTCTCTGTCTCGCCCACGTCGCTCAGCTTCACCGCCGAGGCTGGCAGCACCGCCACAGCGACGTTCACCGTCAGTGGCACCGACCTGACGGGCGATGTTACCCTTAACCTCAGCGACGACAACAGCGTCTACAGCCTCTCCGAGACCTCCGTCAGCAGCACCGATGCCACCGCGGGCAAGGAGATTACCGTTACGTTCTCGCCGACTGCGGCCGGCACATTCACCGGCACCGTCAACGTGACCAGCGACGGAGCCGAGGGTAAGACCGTCAACCTCAGCGGCACCGCCACAGAGCAGACTTCGAAGGTGCGCTATAAGACTTCCGCCACCGACGACTGGCACTATCTGCTGCCCGACGAGAGCGGAGCCTACAACATAACCGACGACGAATACTACAGCTTTGAGGTGACCGGGGATGTGGCCGACGCAACGGTGAACTACACCCGCACGCTCACCAATGGCGTTTGGGCCGCATGGACGTTCCCAATCGACATCACCGTGGATGCCGACTTGCTTTCGAAGTATCAGTTCGGCTATCTTGAGGGAGTGTCCAACGAGGGTGACGACATCACCAAGGAGAACCTGGCGGGCGTAACCATCGGCGTGAAGATGCTCACCGAGGGCAAGACCGTCAAGGCCAACCTGCCCTACGTGATTCTTCCGCAGCAGTCGGGCAGCTACACCTTCTCCGCCACCGGCACGCTGAAGAAGACCGAGCCGCAGTCGACGCAGATTTCCGGCAACGCCTACAACTACATCAGCACTGGTGTCTACACCCGCAAGGACTACGAAGACAACGACCTGTGGTATGCGCTCCTCAATACAGGACAGTTGCAGAAGGCGGGCAGCGAAAGCTATCTCAACCCGTTCCGCTTCTACCTGACCATCACCGACAGTGAGAACAACCCGTATCTCAATGCCCCGCAGAACATCAACCTCGTGATCAGCGATGAGACAACGGGCATCAGCAACATCAAGGTCGACAGCCTCAGTGGCCAGAAGGTGTACGACCTGCAAGGCCGCCGCGTCAGCAAGCCGACACAGAAGGGCATCTACATCGTCAATGGACGAAAGGTGGTAATTTTGAATAATTATTAATTTTGAATGTTGAATGATGAATTATTCTAATGTTGAATTTTGAATGTTGAATGATGAATTATTCTAATTGTTGAATGAACAATGGATAATTGAACCCCAATGGGTCATTAGCCTACATTATTCATAGACAGAATCCACTTGTAGTGGCCGCCCTTGTGGCGGCCATTATTAATGTTCGACCTCTTTTTAAAGCGGTTACGACATTGCTTTATGGCCGCCACAGGGGACGGCCACTACAAGTGGATGAATTTGCTCGGGAAGTAGCGCATTATCCTACGGTTTGCCAGTTGCGGAAGGCTGTCCATGTTGCGGAAGAACCTGTTTGGCGTTCTGAAAGAGGCTCTTTTGCAATCGTGCCTCAGCTGTTCCACTTTGCTGCCTCAGCCGTGCTACAATTGTGAAACAGCTGAGGCAGAAAAGTGAAACAGCTGAGGCACGTTGATGATATTGCCCCTTTTCGACCGTAAAAGCCACCAGTTGTGGCGATTTGTCCACTTGTTTTCCGTTTTTTCTCTGTAATTTTGCACGCAGAACAAACTAAACCGTTACTTATAAGATGAAGAAAATCTATCTGCTGTTGCTGTCGATAGTGGTGGCAACAGCCGTCAACGCCCAATCCCGCATCAGCGCAGCCGACAGCTACGCCGGGGGCGACGGCACAAAGGACAATCCCTACCAGATAGCCACGCCTGAGCAGTGGGCTCTGCTGGCTGACAATGTGAACAACACCGCCAACTACAGCCGCGGCAAATACTTCAAGCTGACCGCCGACATCGTGTTCAACGACAGCGTGATGGCCAAGGACCTTGGCACACTTGCCACGGGCACAGCTTTCGACGTGTCCCCGACCATCGGCGCCTATTCCAGCGACGCAAGCTACACCGCTTTCCAGGGTGTGTTAGACGGCGACGGGCATAGCATCAGCGGTGCATACCTCGTTGACTGGGGTGGGGGCATGGCCCTCTTCAAAGCCATCGACGGCGCCACCATCAAGAACCTTGAGGTGAAGGACACATATATCTATGCCGCATCCTATTCCAGCGGAATTGTCTCGGTGGCCTTCAACTCCAAAATCATCAACTGCAGCCTCACCGACAGCTACCTGCGCTCATGGGGCTCGCAGCTCGGCGGCATCGTGAGCAAAGCCTATGGCACCACGACGGTGAAGAACTGCTACGTGTTCGCCCAGTTCAATGTGAAGAACAACACTGGCGCCATCGTGGGTCGCGCCGGCGGCTCTGACGCTGGCGGCGACAAGGCTGTCATAGAGAACTGCTACTCCAAGGCCGAGATGACCTACACTAAGACCGGCACCAACTTCGGTGGCGTGGTGGGTCAGGCCAACGACGGCACCACCATCAACAATTGCTGGATGGTGAGGTCGGGCACGGCCCCATGCTCTTCCACGAGCGGTACTGTCACCATCGGCCACGTCTGCCAGCTGCCCTACGCCAAGTTTACTCAGGTGAGCGACACGCTCAACCAGAACGCCGACACCATCCCCGGCGCATGCCGCTGGACCACGATGACCAAGCCACTGAGCTCGACGAGCAGCAGCAACGGCACATTCCCATGCTTCGACTTCTCAACCTTCACTCCTGAGGAGGAGGTTGACGACATCAACACCCGCGCCACCGACCCGACTCCCGCCAACGGCGACCTGCACGTGCTGGCTGGCGCCGACGGCAACGTCGTGTTCTCGTGGACAGCCTCCGCCGACGGCAAGACGGCCACGCAGAACGTCTACATAGGCACTTCGAGCGACGAGGTGGCCGCCATGACAACCCCGACATTCACCCTTGGCACCGACACCACCTTCACCCGTGGAGGCTTCGACATAACCAAGGCCTACTACTGGCGCGTGGACCGCGTGACGGCTGAGGGCGTGGCCGCAAAGGGCGACGTTTGGGAGTTCCGCACCGCCCACATCGCCTTCCCGGGCGCTGAGGGCTACGGTCGTCTGGCCCATGGAGGCCGTGGCGGCAAGGTGGTGTATGTAACCAATCTGAACGACTCTGGTGAGGGCTCGCTGCGCTGGGCTATGACCAACGGCACAGGCCCGCGCACCGTCGTGTTCAAGGTGTCGGGTCTCATCAACCTGCTCGACTCCAAGGACATCCGCTGCGCCGACCCGTATGTGACCATCGCCGGCCAGACAGCACCGGGCAAGGGCATCTGTGTGGCAGGAGCGTCGGTGGGCATCGGCGACGATGACATCTGCCGCTTCCTGCGCTCGCGCCGCGGCGGCACCCCCGACACGGGCGGCTCGCTCGGCTTCTACTATGCCGACCATGCCATCATCGACCACTGCACCGCCAGCTGGGGCACCGACGAGACCTACTCGAGCCGCAGTTGCAAGAACATCACCTTCCAGCGCAACATCATCAGCGAGGCTCTCGGCATAGCCGGCCACCGCAAGTACCCCGAGGGCACCAACCATGGCTTCGCGGCCACCATCGGCGGCTCCATCGGCTCCCACCACCACAACCTGCTGGCCAACTGCAATGGCCGCAACTGGTCGATGGGTGGCGGCTCCGACGCTGCCGGCAATGCCCAGGGCGAGCTCGACATGTTCAACAACGTCTGCTACAACTGGTGGAAGCGCACCACCGACGGTGGCGCCAGGCTGATGCAGTTTGTGAACAACTACTACAAGATGGGCACCGACACCAAGCTGACCAACCTCTTCAGCGCCGACAACGAGATGGGCGGCCATCGCCAGCAGTTCGCCTACGTCAGCGGCAACGTGCGCGACAATCTTGACGGCTCGCTGACCGACGACAAATACAACGACACCTACTGTGCCACCGGCGACTATCCCGAGGAGACCTGGTATACTGAGCCGTTCTTCGAGTCGTATGCCACGATAGAGCCGGCACGCGACGCCTACAAGACAGTGATGAGCGACGTGGGTGCCAACCAGCCCATGGTGGACAACACCGACGCGCGCATTGTCAACGAGACGCTCACCCGCACCTACACCTACGTGGGCAGCAAGTCGGGCATAAAGGGCGAGATCGACAACGAGTCGGACGCCGGCGGCTATGAGGTCTATTACGAGACATCGTGGGCCGATGACTTCGACACCGACCTGGACGGACTGCCCGACTGGTGGGAGACCATCAAAGGCACCAACGTGAACTCGCCGTCGGGCGACTTCACCGACAGCAACTCCGACCCCGATGGCGACGGCTACACCATGCTGGAGAACTATCTCGACTTCATGGCCCAGCCCCACTACAGCATCAAGCAGGGCGAGCAGCTGCAACTGAACATGAGGCAGTTCTTCAAGGGCTTCACCTCGTCGCCAGTGTTCTCGGTTGAGAATGTCGACGAGAACCTGAGTGCCACCGTCAGCGACAGCACGCTCACCGTCAGCGCCAACAAGCAGAACGTCATAGCCGAGCTGACCATGACGGTGAAGGACAGCGCCGGCTCGACCTATTCGCGCCGCCTCTGCATCGCCGCCACCGATGCCGACATAACAGGCATAGCCAATGTGGCCGTCAGCGCCGACACCCGCGTGGCCTCGTTCGAGGTGTACAGCGTCGGTGGTTCCAAGGTGATGTCGGGCCGTGGCAATGGCTCTTCGCTCAACAACCTCAACCTCAGCAGCCTCGGCAGTGGTGTCTACATCGTCAAAGCCGTCAGCTCTGATGGCCGCCAAATCTCCGCAAAGGTGATTAAGCGATAAGTTTTCAGGAAATAACAAGAAAAATCTGCGGGCTCCGGTGGGGCTCGCAGATTTTTTTGATGGGGAGGCGATAGTACCTATAGTACCTATAGTACCTATAGTACCTATAGTATCTATAGTATCTATAGCAACTATAGGTACTATAGGTACTATTGCTGCTTGTGCTTTTCCCTCTCTTCCTTAAGTTCGGCTTCGAGCCTTCGGTAGGCTTCTACAGCGCGGTTCTTTAGGTCGTCGTATTTGTGGCGGAGTTCTTCAATATCGTTTTTTAGGGAGGCATTCTCCTTTTCGAGGGCAGTCATGCGGTTGTCTTGCTCATTTCTGTAGCCAGTGCGGGCGGCATACATGCGCTCTTTTATGCCTCCTTCTTCGATGAAAACGTCTTGCAAGTGGCTTAGGTAGTGGTTAATCATCGAGTCGAGCTGGTAGCACAGCGTGAGACAGACGTTGCAATATTCCTCTGCGCTCCACTTCTCAGCATACGGCATATATTCCTCGGCAGTGTTGTGGTTCTTAGTGTAGTCTTGCATCTGCTGATAGCGCGGGTGGCCTTTCTCCCATACTGCCAGATTGTGGCTGTGGGCGTAGTCTTTATAGTCCTCCCTCAACTCCCCTATGCTTGCCCGCGCCACATTGATGAGTTTCAGCTCCATTTCGGTCGAAGTTTTGCCATCCTCTGAGCCTTCCACGATGTTCTGCTTGCCCGAGCGTGCCGCTTGCACCATCTGGTCGACAGTTCTATCGCCCACGGGAGGCAGGAAGCGCTGGCAGAAGCTGACGGTGAGCTGGTAAATCGCGTCGGCCTTCTTGTAGAGCCTGAGATCCTGCCAGCGTGCGCCCTTGCGCAGAATTTTGGGGGAGTAGTGGTTTTTCATAGTCTGTTATAGTTTTCGATAGTTTCGATAGTTTCTATAGTACCAATAGTACCTATAGTTACTATAGCTTCTATTGAAACTATAGGTACTATAGGTACTATAAGAAGGAAGAATATTACTTCGCCACCGTAACGGCCACGCGGTTGAGCTCGTTCTCGGGATAGATGTCGCTTGTGGCGCCACCAGCCTTGGTGGTGATGCGGGCGGAGTCGATGCCGTAGGTCTTAACCAGCATGTTGGCAACGGCCTCGGCACGCTTCTCCGACAGCTTCTGGTTGAGCTCAGGCTTGCCCTCTGGCGAGGCGTAGCCCGTAACCGTGATCTTGGTGTCGGGGTTGGCCTTGAGGAAGTCGGCTATGGCCTTCACGTTGGCCTTCTGCTGGGTGGTGATGTTGCTCTTCGCCACCTGGAAGAACACGTTGGGCAGCACGGTCTGCTTCTCAACCACGGTCTTGGTAACCTCTTTCACCTGGGCCGGGCGGTTGCGCAGGGCCTCGTTCTCAGCCTGCAGGTCGTTGATGCGCTTGTTGAGGGCGTTCAGCTCGTCGGTGTTGTCCTTCACGACAACCGGCTTGGAGTCGGGCAGAACCAGCGACACACCCACGAGGATGGCTGAATACCAGTCGTGGTGGGAACCCTGGTGAATGATGCCGTCAAACTGGTCGTTGGTGTTGTCGGCACGGTACTCCAGGTTGATCGACGCGTTTCTCGATATGCGCCAGTCGAACTGTGCGCCGAGGCGCAGGTTGGGCGAGAAGTGGCTCGAATTTGTGGTCTCGATGCCCGACCAGTTAAGGCCGACACCTCCGATGAGGTAGAATGCCAGCGGATGGTCCTCCTTGCTGAACACGCTCACCATGTTGAGCATGCCGTCGAACGAGCCTGTGGCGTAGGTGAACTGTGTGTAGTGGTCAACTCCCGGGTCTTTCCTCTTGGAGTAGGCGCCCTCGATGCCGAGGCGCGTGCTCACGTAGCGGTTGATGTTGCGGCCCACGTTGAGGCTGAAGGCCGGCTTGATGAGCTTGCCGCGCGAACCGCCCGAATAGGGGATATGGATGCCGCCTTGCAGGTTGACAAACCAACTGGGAGTGAACTCGTAGACGCAGTCGCTCTTCTTTTCCTGTGCACTTGCCGGCAGCACCATCAGCGCTGCTGCGAGGGCAATAAATATTGTTTTTTTCATTTTGTTCGGTCTTGTCTTTAAGTTAGAATATCAACTTAGCTGAGATCTGCATACGCCAGCGGCTGTAGTAGTCGCTGTAGGAGCGCATGTCGTAGTCGCCGTTGTGGAGGAACTGGTACTGCACGGCAGTAACCTTGCCAGTGGAGCGGTCCTTGGTGGTGCGCACGGTGACGGGCGAGTAGTAGTTGTAGCCGCCCTGCGAGAGTGTGGAGCCCCAGCTCTTGTTGAGCATGTTGGTGAAGTTGAGCACGTCGAAGCCGATCTGCAGGTAGCGGATGTCCTTGCCCCATTTGAAGCCGAACTTGTGGTCGATGTGGAGGTCGAGGCGATGCTCAAACTTCTCGTTGGCGGCGTTGCGCTCGTAGTACTGTCCGCGGTGATCCTTCAAGTAGTCCTGGTTGGCCAGCCATGTCTTCAGGTTGGCGGCCTGCTCCTCAGCGCTGTAAGCGTTGGTGCCTTGGAACTTCATCTGGTCGATCTCAGCGTCGGTTGGAATGTACATCAGGTCGTTGTAGCCGCCGTCGCCGTTGAGGTCGTTATAATAATAGATGGAGTAGGGCGAGCCCGAGTTGCCGGTGTAGATGAGGCCGATGGTTGTGATGTTGTCGATGGTGCGACCCTGCTTCTTGTTCCAGTTGATGTGCTGGAATGCCGAAACCTTCACCTGGTGAGGCACGTTGAAGTTGGAGTTGGCCAGCTCAGGCGAGTTGGGGTTGCCGTGGGTGTAGTTGTACTGCCAGTTGGAGGCTGCCACCGACGATGAGCCGTTGTTGATGGTCTTCGACTTGCCGTAGGTGTAGCTTGCCATGAGGTCGAGGCCGAAGTTGAAGCTCTTCTCGGCCTTCACGCTGAGGCTGTAGCTGTAGCCCTTCGACACGTTGTCGAGCACGTAGATGCCACTGTAGGGAACCTCAGATGTGGTGAACATCGGGCGGTTGTCGCCAGCCATGCCAGTGATGTCTGCCAGCGTGTTGCCAGCGGATGTAACGTCATAGTTGCGCACAATCATGTCGTTGATGGTCTTGGAGTAGATGCCCTCCACGGTCCAGTCGATGCCAAGGAAGCGGGCGTCAACTGCGAGGTCGCTGCGCCACTGCTGCGAGAACTTGAAGTTCTTGTCGAACACGTTGATGGTCTGGGCTGACTGTGCGGGAGCACCCGAAGCCGATGCTGGCAGGTTGGTGTAGACCTGGTTGGGGTCAAGTATGAAATTGATGTTGCCAGTGCTGTAGGTGCTGTAGGAGAGCTGCTGCACGCCAGTGTTGGAGAAGTTGTTGCTGATCCACACGTAGGGAACGCGGCCGGTGAAGATGCCAGTACCGCCACGCACAACCAGCGTGTTGTCGCCAAACACGTTCCAGCGGAAGCCGAGGCGCGGCGACCACATGGGCGACGACGAGATCTTGTGGTTGGTCTTCAGGTTCCAACCCTGCGAGGCGGCGTAGGAGTTGAACTCGGCGTTCTCCTCAGGCGTGTCGAACATGATGGGCATGTCGATGCGCAGGCCGTAGGTCAGGTTGAAGCGGTTGGTTATGTCCCACTTGTCTTGCAAGTAGAATCCTAATTGCCCGGCGCTGAACTCAGGGATCCAGCGGCGTGTGCCTGTAACGGCCTCAACGCCCTGACCGTAGCGGAAGCGGTTGATTTTGCCACCTGCGGCAGCGCTCCAGCCGGTGATGTTGCCGCTGGCGTCGCGCACGAGGCCGTTGGTGAAGTCGTCGGGGTTGCTGAAGATGTACGTGCCATAGAGGTCTTGGCAGAACAGGTTGCCAAACTTGTAGTACTCACCATGGGTGCCGAGGGTGATGTTGTGGTTGCCCAGCGTCCATGTCAGGTTGTCGGTGATGGTCCAGATGTCCTGGTCGAGGCGGTTGGCCATCGACGAGCGCTCGTTGCCGATGTTGAGTGTGCCGTCGCCAACGTTGCCAATCTGTATCATTGGGAACGCTGCGCCTGGGTTGCGCTTGTCGCGCACTGTGGTCCAGCTGGCGTGGAACTCGTTGTTGAAGTTGTTGCCGATGCGGCTGTTCAATTCAAACACCAGCGAGTTGGTCTTCGACACGAAGTCGTAGGCGTAGTCGTTGGTAACAAGGGTTGAGGCCGAAGAGGTGTTGTTGTTCTGCTTGGCGTCGACGAAGCTCCAGCGCAGCGAGGCGTGGTTGCGGTCGTTGATGTTCCAGTCGAGCTTCAAGCCCACCTTGTCGGAATATGTGTACTCTTTCGGTGTGCCGAGAGTGCCAGTGTAGTTGACGCCCTGAGCTGCGGCGAGAGCCTTCACGTCGTCGAGCAGGTTCTGGGCCACGCTGAAGTCGACCTTGGAGTCAGACCCCGGTGCCGAGTAGGCGTTGTCGTACTCCCTCTTCGTGCGCTCAAAGTTGGCGAAGAAGAAGAGCTTGTCCTTCACGATGGGGCCGCCGAGCGTCGCGCCGAGGGTCCAGTCGGTGAGTGAGCCGTACTTCTCGGAGTCGTTGCCGTTGTGCAGCTCATACTTGTCCGACACCATGTCGCCGTTCTGGTAGTAGGTGTAGACGCTTCCGTGGAACTCGTTGGTGCCCGACTTGGTGATGGCGTTGACCGCGCCACCCGTGAAGCCCGACTGGCGCACGTCGAACGGGGCGATCGACACTTGCAGCTGGTCGATGGTCTCCATCGAGAAAGCCTGTGTGCCAGCCTGACCGCCGTTGGTGCCGTTGGCTGTCAGTCCGAACACGTCGTTCGACATGGCACCGTCGATCATCACCGAGTTGTAGCGGTTGTTGGAGCCGGCGAAATACATTGCGCCACCCTCAGTAACCTTGACGAAGGGGTTGATGCGGGCGATGTCGGCCACGCTGTGGTTGAGCGATGGCAGCTCCTGGATGCGAGCGTTGCTGATCGACTCGGCGGCGCCGTTGCGAGTGTTGCTCAGACCGGCCTTGCCAACCACCAGCACCTCGCCCAGCTCGTTGGCATTCTCAGCGAGCCACACGTCGAGACTGTAGGTCTCGCCGAGCTGCAGCTGGATGTCGTCGAACTGCTTCGACTGGTAGCCGATGTAGCTGACGGTCACCACGTATGGGCCACCGGCACGCATACCCTGGATGTTGAAACGGCCATCGATGTTGGTCACCGCCATGTACTTGGTGCCAGAGGGCTGGTGGACGGCTTGCACCGTTGCGCCAATGATGGCCTCATTGGAGCCTTCCACGGTTACCTTGCCACTCATCGAAGACGTTGTTACCTGGGCCATAACGGCGACGATGCCCGCCACCATCATAACCAAAAGAGAACTTAACCTTTTAAACATAAGTAATTGTGTATGAATGAATGTGTGTTTTTAAAAACTGGTGCAAATGTATTAAAAAAAATTAAGACTACGGTTACAAAGTCGTGAAAATTTTAATTAAAATTGATTTTTCTTCTATTTCCAATGATTATCAATGCCGCGCAGGCGCAAATTATAACCAAATAGGCCAGCGCCACTTGCAGTTTGCCGGGGCTAAGCCCGTGTACCGTGGCGTAGGGCAGTCCGCCGATGAGGCCGAGCAGCCAGTTCTCAGCGCCGATGAGATGGCTGAGCGCGGTGGCCATGATGCCCGAAGCTGTGGCGGAGAACGACAGCATCAGCGTGGCCACAGAGCCGTGGAGGATGAGCGTGGCGGCCGGCACGGCCACAAGCGACGTGAGCAGGAAGCATGGCGAGAACGTGCCGAAGTAGTAGGCCACGAGCGGGGCGGTGGCCATCTGGGCAACTATGGCCAATACCATCATGTCGACGATGTAGCGCAGTGGTCGCCACCAGCTCCTCTCTGTCTCGGGCAGCAGACGGATCATCGGCTTATACATTATTATAATGGCCACCACCGAGAGGAAGGAGAGCTGGAAGCCGATGTCGAAGAGTGCGGAGGGGTTGGCCACAAGCATGATGATGGCCGCCACGGCCACGATGTTGAGGCCGGCACCGGGCCGGTGGGCTATCGTGGCCATCTGGTAGAGGGTGAGCATTACCGCCGCACGGACCACCGAGGGGCTCATGCCCACCATCACCACAAAGGCCCACACCGTGAGCAGGAGCAGACTCTGACCGAGCCAGCGGGGCCGGACGAAGCCGACGAAGAGGGAGAGCACGAAATAGATGATGCCGAGGTGGAGACCCGACAGAGCCAGCACGTGGGCCGCGCCCACCTCGGAGTAGGTCTGTCGCAACTCGCGGTTCAAGCTGCTCTTGTCGCCGAGAGTCATGGCGGCGGCGATGGCGTAGCTGTCGCCCTCAAGTCCGGCCGTGGACAGGCGGCTCAACAGTTTTGTGCGCAGTCGCAGGGCTTTCACGCGCGTCAGTTCCCATCGGCTGAGCTGGTCGAGGCAGTCGGGGTTGAGGCTCCAGCTGCGGTAGTAGACGAAGGTGCGGTAGCCGTGGCCGTAATAGCCGCGCTCCATGACCGAAGTGGCGTGGAACCCGCTGCCCACAGCGAGACTGCGCCAGCGGTTGTCCACCGTGTCGCGCAGCACCGAGGCTCTGACGGTGTGTCTCGGCTCGCTGAGCATGAGCATGTCGAACATCACCACGCGGCCATGCACCTGTGGCTCGCCCACCACCACTGCGTCGTAGCTGATGGTGTCGCCCGTCAGCGGCAATGCCGTGTTGGCTTTCTGGCGTATGACGAGCCATTCGCCGAGGCAAAACACGGCCAACAGTATGGCCACCGTGCAAGCCTTGGCCCAACGAAAAACAGCCACAGCCACAACAGCGAGTGCTATTGTGGCTGTGGCTGCCGCCATTTGGCTGACCATGCCCGCCGCCGCGTCGCCTGTCGCTATGCCAGCCACAAGGGCTATGGCTGCAGGCAGTGCCGGGGCGTGGTGGATGGTCATAGGGTTGTCTTATTTCACTTGTGATGCAACAGGATTGCGCAGGCCCTTCATCGACACGAGGAAAGCTTTGGCCGAGCCGAAGCGGAGGAACAGGTCGAGCCGGATGGGCACGTGGTTCTGGTCGTCGGTAACGTAGAAGCGCACTATCTCTTTGTATTTGCCCTTCTCCAGCTCCATGTACGACAGTTCCAAGCAGCGGTATTTGCGCCCGTTGTCGGCCTTTACCACCGTCTTGCCGCGGTAGCGCAGCTGTGCGTCCTCAACGCTGCTGCCGCCCACGAGCGGAAACTTCACCACAAAGCCCTTCTTCCATCCCGTCGGGTTGAACGAGCGGGCTCGCAGGAAGATGTTGAGCATGTCGAACACGCACTCCTTGTGAGTCGTGTTCTTCCAGTGTGGCACGCCGTCGTTGCCCATGCGGTACTGCCGCGTGTGGCATTGGCCGTTGGGGTAGGAGTAGAACACCTGGTCGACGGTGTACCGCTTGCCCTCGCGGGCACCCTTGCGGTAGTAGAGCGGGGCCATGTCGCGGCTGGAGTAGGCCAGCAGCGTGTCGCGCATCACCCAGAACTTGTCGGCCCGGCTCGACCCGCGGGTGGTCAGGCTGGCTCGATAGGACGGTATGCCGTGGTAGGTGCTCGACACTGTGTACATCGATGCCGTGCCCGCCTTAACCCACACGAACTGCCAGTTGTAGTAGAGGTTGTAGGTGAGGAACTCGCCGCCGTTGAACGCTGAGTTGTGGTAGGTGCACTGCGCCCTCAGCTGCAGGGTCAGCGTGGCCAGAATTATCGTGAGCAGATATTTTGTCGTCTTCATGGTTTGTTTGCTTTTCAGGGTTGTTGGGGCGCGGTGTCCTTGCGGGCGTTGCGCTCGTTGTGCAAAATTACGCCTTATTCTCGAAACTGCCAAAAATAATTGCCCTTCATTGTCAAATGGGTCGATTAAACTGAACATCACAGCATGGTAAACAACGAAATATTGCTGAAGTGGGTTGTTATTCCAACTTTTTTCGTAAATTTGCAACATCAACAACACCCAGTCGCTATGAAGTACCCCATTGGCATTCAGACGTTAGAGAATATTATAGATGGTGGCTATGTTTATGTTGACAAGACCGACCTTGTATATAAGCTTGCCACTGAGGGGAAGATATATTTCCTCTCCCGCCCCCGCCGTTTCGGGAAATCGCTTCTTGTCTCCACCCTGAAGTGCTATTTTGAGGGGAAGAAGGAGTATTTCAAAGGGCTGAGGATTGACAGTCTTGAGACTGAGTGGAAGCAATATCCCGTGTTCCACATCGACTTTAATGGCAAAAATTTCACCGATGGCGAGGAACTGAAGCGGACTATAACCTATTATGTTGAGTCGTGGGAAGCGCAATGGGGCAGAAGTCCCTTGGCCACATCACTTGGCGACCGCTTCGCCTACGTGCTGAGGCAGGCTCACGAGCAGACAGGCCTGGGCTGCGTGGTGCTGGTGGACGAATACGACAAACCGCTGCTCGATGTCATGGACTTGCCCGACACTATTCTGATTAATGGTGTTGAGAAAAGGCTTGAGGACAACAACCGCGAAATTCTCCGTGGCTTCTATTCTGTGTTCAAGTTGGCCGACGCCGACCTGAAGTTCGTGCTGCTGACGGGAGTTACCAAGTTTTCGCAGATAACGGTGTTCAGCGGGTTCAACCAGCCTGATGACATCAGCATGGACACCCGCTACGAAAGCCTGTGTGGCATAACGCTTGATGAGCTGAAAGCGTATTTCTCGGAACCCATCAGGCAACTTGCCGAGAAATATGGCACAACCGAGGAAGAGATGCTCGTGGAGCTTCGCAAGCAATACGATGGCTACCATTTCGGCGAGGGCATGACTGACATATTCAATCCCTTCAGCTTGCTCAATGCTTTCAGTAAGTTGCAACTTGGCGACTACTGGTTCCAAAGCGGCACACCGACCTATCTCATTCGCCTTTTGAATCACACCAAGGAGAACCTCAACGAGCTGACGGGCAAGTACTACACCGCGGCGCAGTTTGTCGACTACAAGGCCGATGTGGAGATGCCTTTGCCGATGATTTATCAAAGCGGCTACCTGACGATAAAGGATGTGAAGCGACGGGGTATCACCCGCGTTACCTACAAGCTCGACTTCCCCAACAACGAGGTGAAAGGCGGCTTCGTGACCGTTGTGGCCAACAACTACCTTCAGTCGCGTGAGGATGTAGGCAGTTGGACCAACGAGGCGGTCGACGCGCTCGATGACGGCGATTTGGACAAATTCCGTGAATTGCTCACATCGTTTCTCGCATCGATTCCGTATTCCGCCCGCCGTCACGAAAACGAGCGAGAGAAGGAACGCTACTTCCAGTACACCATCTACTTGCTGATGCGAGTGGTGAGTTGCTACACCATCTATTATGAGAAAGAGACGTCGCAGGGTCGTGCCGACTGCGTGGTGGAGACTCCCGACTGTGTCTACATCTTCGAGTATAAACTCGACCGTCCTGCCGCCGAGGCTCTTGAGCAGATAGAGGAGAAAGGCTACGCCCGCGAGTATGCCCACGACAAGCGAAAGGTCTACAAGGTGGCTTGCTGCCTGTCGTCGGAGACGGGCACGGTCAGCGAGTTTGAGGTTAGAGAAGCATAGATGTTAACATCTAAATAACTCAAGTTTCGGAAGTACATAATCCTTTGAAAGTCAATGGTTGCGAAGTAGTAGTGGCATGATTTATCATGCCCGCGAAGCGAATGTTTGCCAATGACGGGCATGATAAATCATGCCCCTACGTGTAGAAATGTGATTGCCAACGGGACATTGCATTACTTCCGAAACTTGAGTAAATAATCTTCACACGGATTCTAATCTGCAACTTATTCATAGACAGCGTCCATTTGTAGTGGCCGTCCCTTGTGGCGGCCATAAAACAATGTCATTTCCTTTTTTTAAAGAGGTCGAACATTAATAATGGCCGCCACAAGGGACGGCCACTACAAGTGGACTTTTCATTTCAAAGATTATTATTATCTTTAAAATCCGTGTGAGAAATATACAATCTGTTGGTTACGACGCGATGTACTCCACGCCCAGCCGGCGTGCGCGCTCGGCGTTGCGCCGCTTCACCTGCTTGGTGGCGTCGGGCTTCTGCTTGGTTATCTCGCCCGGCTTCTGGCGGTAGAGGGGCGTGGCGGTGTGGTTCCACGTCTTGCTTACGTCCCACCTGGCGCGGCACTCTATCTTCTCAGGATAGTAGTAGACGGGCTCCGGCTCCAGACCCTTGCTGTAGTCGCCAGTGTCCCACTCCCCGTTGCCGTTGCGGTCGACAAACATGCGCAGGTAGTAGGTTTCAGGACTGATGTAGTATATCTCGGCGCTGCCGTCGGTGGCGGTAACTTCCTTCACCACCGAGCCGCTCTTGTTGAGCAGTTGCACCACGCAACTGTCGTGCTCCATGCCCGTCAGGGTTATGAAGAGCGAGCTGTACTCGTCGGTGTCCTTCATGCGGAAGCCCCGCTTGAACGGTTTGTTCAGCCGCCCGTAGATGTCGCAGAATGCCGCGCTGTCTATCTCCAGACTGTATTCCATGCCTGGCCGCCAGTCGCTCACGATGGTGTATCGCAGCATGTTGTCGGGTGTCTGTCCGAAGAGGAACTTCGCCCTGTACCACAGCGAGTCCTGCTTGGCGTAGAGGTGGATGAGCGACGAGTCGACCGAGGCTAATGGCGACTTGAACGCCACGCCGATGGTCTGGTCGGGGTCGAGTGTGGTGCCGATGCCATAACTGACATCGATGGCCTCGGGCGGCATTATGCTGTCGGTAGGCAAGTCGCGCTTGCGCCGGCGCTTCTGCTCTTTCTGCCAGTCTTCCTTCTTCTTTTCGAGCAATTTCAGCCGTCGGGCGTAGGGTATCTTTGGCAACAGGTCAAGCGTGTCGGTCTGCTGTCGCATCACTCCGGCGGTGTCGTTGGCCAGATAGGTGAGCTCCAAGCGCAGCGTGTCCTGGTTGACCAGAGCGGTGTCGCGCAGCCAGTAGTAGATGGTGTCCTGCATCTGGTTGGATTCCACGAGGAAAGCGTTGTCGGAGTTGAAGTTAAGGCCATGAATCTGTGGCAAACTGTCGCTGCCGTAGGTGAAGCAGACGGTGAGTCTCTCGGGCATGTCGCGCGTGGCCTTGACGAAGTAGCGCATGGTCTGCAATGGCGTGAAGGCCCGCAGCGTGAAGTCGTCGGGCAGGAAGTGAGTGTATGGCGTGCGCACAATGTCGCGTATGTGAAGCGAGTCGGTCCAGAGCGTGTCCTGCCGGTAGTCGGGCATGAACGTTGGGGTTACGGTCTCGGGCGAGAAACCTATCTTCTCGCTCTGCTGTGTGTAGCGGTAGTCGCCGTCCATGTCCTGCAGTGCAAACACGCGGTAGGTGCCCTCGGCCACGCCACGGATTACGAAGCGGCCCCGCCCATCGGTGCGAGAGACACGCAGCAAAGGCTTGGTGGTGAACGCGCTGTCGCTCAGGTCGGCTTGCAACCCGACGAGTATACCCTTTATCGGTTCCAGATCCTCGGCGTTGAGCACGTAGCCGGCCACCTCAAGCGTGTCGATGTGGTCGCCGGTGGAGAAGCTGTAGGTGTAGTTGCCCAGCGGGTTGCCCTCGTTGTTGTCGCTGATGGCATCGCTGAAGTCGATGGTGTAGGTGGTGTTCTGCTTCAGCGAGTCGAGCAGCTTCACCTCAATGCGCTTGCCCGCGCCCTTTATTTCTGGGGCTTCAAGTTGCGGGGGCGACACCACCACTTTCTCGGTCGGGTTGTCCACTTTGATGTATTCGTCGAAGTTGATGGTGATCTTGCGCGCTTTCACTCCCACAGCCTGGTCGGCGGGCGAGGCTCCGACGATGCGTGGCGGATCCTCGTCGTACCAGCCGCCGTCGGGGTTGCCCATGCGGGCGCACGAAGCCGACAGCAACGCTGCCAAGGCGACGAAGGGGAGTGTTAGCTTCAAGCGTGCCATCTCAGTGGTTCATTTCGAGCAGTTGGTCGATGTTGGTGCGGCTGTTAGACAGTCGTGGCACCTTGTGCTGGCCTCCCAGCTTGCCTTTGGCTTTCAGCCAGTCGTTGAAGAGGCCCTGCCGCGCCGGCACCACCTCGAGCATCTGTAGCGTGATGTCGTGGGAGCGCTTGGCCTCGTAGTCGCTGTTCAGCTCCTGCAGCTTGTTGTCCAAGCACTGGGCGAAGTGCTCCATGGAGTCGGGTTGCTTGGCAAACTCTATGAGCCACTGGTGGCGGCAGCGGGCGTGGCTGTCCATGTAGACAGGGGCGGCGGTGTATTCCAGCACCTCGGCGCCAGTCTCGTGGCAGGCGTAGTCGAGGCCTTTCTCGGCGTTGTCCATGATCAGCTCCTCACCGAAGGCGTTGATGAAGTATTTGGTGCGGCCGGTGATGACGAATTTGTAGGGTCGGAGGCTGGTGAACATCACCGTGTCGCCTATCTCGTAGCGCCACAGTCCGCACGAGTTGGTGATGAGCATGGCGTAGTTGCGGCCCAGCTCCACGCCTTCGAGCGGCACCACGGTGGGACTGTCCTTGCCCGCTTCGTCCATTGGCATGAACTCGTAGAACATGCCGTAGTCGAGCATGAGCAGCATGGAACTGTCGCGCGGGTCGTTCTGTATGCCGAAGAAGCCCTCGCTGGCGTTGTAGGTCTCCATGTAGTGCATCCGCTGCGACGGTATCAGCTCCTCATACTGCTTGCGGTAGGGCGTGAAGGCTATGCCGCCGTGGAAGAACACCTCCAGGTTGGGCCACACCTCGCTCAGGTTCTTCTTGCCCGACAGCTCGAGCACGCGTACCAGCACCGATAGCATCCACGAGGGTACGCCCGATATGTTGGTAACGTTCTTGTGGAGTGTCTCCTGGGCTATGCGGTCGCGCTTCACCTCGAAGTCGCTGAGCAGCGCAGTCTGCTTCTTGGGCACGCGGAACAGCTCGGCCAGCGGCGTGATGTTCTCTATCAGTATTGCGCTCAGGTCGCCCACGAGCGAATCCTGCAAGTTGTAGTTCTGCTGGTGGCTGCCGCCGAGGATGAGGCTCTTGCCGTCGAAGAGGCGCGAGTCGGGGTTGTTGCGCAGGTAGAAGGCCACCACGTCGCGCGGCCCCTGGTAGTGGATGTGGTGGAGGCCGTCGGGCGTTACGGGTATGAACTTCGACTTGTCGTTGGTGGTGCCTGACGACTTGGCGTACCACTTGCAGACGCCCGGCCACAGCACGTCGGCCTCGCCGTGGCGCATACGGTCGATGTCGCCCTTCAGCTCCTCGTAGGTGTTGACGGGCACGTTGCGGGCGAAATCGTCGTAGCTCTTCAGTGTGCTGAACAGGTGTTTGCGGCCATACTCCGTGCCGGCGGCCTTCTCAACGAGGCTCCTCAGGGCGTCGCTCTGCAGCTGCAGGGGCTCGGTGTAGTGCTTCTCCAGCTCCCGCAGGCGCGACTTGAAGAAATGGCGTGCTATTCTTGTTAAACTCATCGAATGGTCTGTTTCCTTTGTTTCGTTTGTCAACTAAACTGCAAAGGTAATCGAAACTTTCGTAATTTTACTTGTTTTTATTTATATTAACGAATTGAGTGGCTATATATTAATGTCAGCCGATTGTAGTGGCCGTCCCTTGTGGCGGCCATAAAACAATGTCACAACCGCTTTAAAATAGGTCGAACATTAAAAATGGCCGCCACAAGGGACGGCCACTACAAGTGGATGGCACTTTATGCCAATGGCGGGCATGATAAATCATGCCCCTACGATGTGCTACACATTCCAGCAGACGTTCACTTCAGGCTGTATGCCAGCGCGTAGGCCTTGATCTGCTTCACCATGGCCAGCAGCCCGTTGGAACGGGTGGGGGAGAGGTGCTCGTGCAGTCCGATGCGGTCGATGAAGTAGAGGTCGGCGTCGAGTATCTCCTTGGGCGTGTGGCCGCTGAGCACACGTATGAGCAGTGCTATGATACCCTTCACGATGAGAGCGTCGCTGTCGGCGGTGAAAAAGAGGCGGCCATCCTTCATGTCGCACTGCAGCCACACGCGGCTCTGGCACCCGTCTATCAGGTTTTGCTCTGTCTTGTATTTCTCGTTGAGCGTGTCGAGGTCATTGCCCAAGTCGATGAGCAGCTGGTACTTGTCCATCCAGTCGGTAAACTCGCCGAACTCCTCGATTATCTCGTCTTGCGCTTCGTTTATTGTTTCCATTGTCGTTTAGTTTTTTATATTTTGTGGCAGAAGTTCAAAATCTCTTTACTCCACCACTCATTACCCCATTACTCCTTTACTCCTTACTCCTCTCCTCCTTATCAATCCTAAACAGCTTGTCGCCCGGGCGCACTTTCCCGCTGACGGGGATGCTCACGTGAGTGGCTTGCTGAGCCACTTCCACAGGCTTCAGCTCATAGCGTATCTCAGTGGCCGTCAGATACATCACGCCTGTGGTAGGCCCAGTGATGAGCAGCTTGTCGCCGAGGCGGAACGTTGTCGCCTCAACCGCCACCTCGGCCACTTTGATGTGCGGGAAGAACTTCACCACCTTGCCCACCAGCACCTTGCGCTCGGTGGCCACCGAACCGTAGTACTTGTTCCACTCGCACAGGGTCTGCCCCTGGTAGTAGCCGTCCCAGAAGCCGCGGTTGAACACTGTGGATAGGCGGCGGTCCCACTCGTCCTTCTTCTCCTCGGTGTAGGTGCCGTCGATGACGCTGCGGATGGCCTCCTTGTAGCAGCTGACCACCGTGTAGACATATTCCGGCCCTCGTGCGCGTCCCTCTATCTTGAATATCCGCACGCCGGCCTTCATCATGCGGTCGATGAAGCGCACTGTCTTCAGATCCTTCGGGCTCATCACATATTTGTTGTCTATCTCCAACTGGTTGCCCGTCTCGTTGTCGGTTACGGTGTAGCTGCGACGGCATATCTGCACGCACTCGCCGCGGTTGGCCGAGCGGTTGGCGTTGGCCAGGCTCATGTAGCACTTGCCCGAAACAGCCATGCAGAGGGCACCGTGGCAGAACATCTCAATCTTGACGAGTTCGCCACGCGGCCCGCGTACGTCGTCAGCGATGATTTCGTCGTGCAGCCGCGCCACCTGGTCCATCGTCAGTTCGCGGGCCAGCACACTCACGTCGGCGAAGCGGCTGTAGAACTTCAGGGCCTCGATGTTGGATATGTTCAGCTGTGTCGACAAGTGAACCTCCATGCCCACCTCGCGGCAGTAGGCCATCACGGCCACATCGCTCGCTATCACTGCGCTGATGCCGGCCTCCACCGCTGCGTCGATTATCTCGCGCATGGTGGGCAGGTCGTCGTCGTAGATGATGGTGTTCACGGTCAGGTAGGTCTTCACGCCCCGCTCCTCACACATTGCAGCAATCTCGCGCAGGTCGTTCAGCTCGAAGTGGTTGGCCGAGTGCGACCGCATGTTGAGTTTGCCGATGCCGAAGTAGATGGAGTCGGCTCCGGCCTGCAGTGCTGCGGCTAATGACTCGCGCGAGCCCACTGGTGCCATTATCTCGAAATCGCTTTCTTGCCAGTTCATGGTTGCAAAGGTAATAATAATGTTGAATGTGGAATGATGAATGATGGATTATTTTAAGGTCGGTTCTAAAAAATCTGAAATAAATGATTATCGGCAGAGAAGCCTTGGAATGTACCTCTCGCAGGGTGCGGCTCTTGTGGCCGTCCGCCGCACAACCGATACACAATGTGGATGCGGACGGCCACAAGGGCCGCACCCTGCATTGGTATGTTTTCGGCTGTATGCGG